>JACGUG010000035.1 GCA_024256285.1 archaeon | reverse complement strand
AGCAACTTTCAATATTTCATCACTATAAGAAAAAAATTTCTGGGGAAGATCATACCTGTTATTCTATTATTGTTTGAGATCATACAAGCCAGCCCTTTTTGATCCTTTCTCTCTTTATAAAACCATAGGGTCGATCTTATTGAGGATCGAGGGTTAATCAGATTAGCTAAATATTGCGGAAAAAGGCCCTTTATTTTATCGTATTATGGAATTACGATCATGATAGAATAGTCTCCAGCTGCATCTTAGGCACCTTATCCATCATTATCTTCCTCCTCTTTGTCAGATGTTGTTGTCTGGTTAAACAACTCAGAATGAGCCCATTTTGGCTGAAAGAGCATCATTTTAATACATGCATTTTATTAATACTTCGGAACGACATGAGTCTCGAGATCGTAGTCCCTATCGCAACTCTAATCTTCTTAGTTGTCTTATCTTATTATTATATTACTAAAATAAGAAGTGAGCGAAAAATCGACTTTGAACTTCTAAAAGCCAAAGATAAGATTTTGGAGCCTATTGAGAGTAATTGGAGTATAAGGGTCCTTCACCCAACCAAGATAATAGAGAAGTGCAAAGTATTCTATGATGATATTCCTCTTCCTTGGGGAAAGAATACAGACGATTATATGTATATTTATGAGAAACACTTTGGAATTGGTGAAGGAGGAAATGCTCGAATACCTAAAGGAATTGAAAAGGATGACGCCATAGTGGTAGTCAAAGACGGAAGTAAGACCTTAAAGAAAAGGAAGTTTAAGGATCTTCCTACAACCCGATAAGATTTCAATTTGATTGTTCAATCCAAACGTAGATTATGACCTTCTATTACACTCAAAATATCGAGATATGAATATTTCGCATCAAAATAAAGCTAAACTACCATAAGTTGATTACGCTTATATAACATTCACAATGATCGATGACCCAAATGGTACGGATAACAGAGTTCAATGGACATAGTGAAACCTTTTTATTCACTTACTTGCTTGAGGAGGTTGAAGATCATGTCTAGTACTACCCTGAGAGTTGCAGAGGCCTACCCCAGACATGTAGGAAGGGGGGTTGCGGTGGTCGATCCAAAAATAGTCGAAGAGATGGGGTGGACCTCTGGCGATGTTGTAGAGATAGCCGGAAAAAGAAAGACCTACGCATTGCTTTGGCCCGGCCGTCCAGAAGACTATGGAAAGGGTTTGATTAGAATTGATGGCTATATTCGAAACAACACGAAAACTGGAATCGATGAGAAAGTAACGATCCGAAAGACCGAAGCCAAGACTGCTCAGAAGATAACACTGGCTCCTACAGAACCCTTACGAATAGTCGGTGGAGAAGAGTACCTTCGCCAGATACTAGAGGGGAGAGTAGTCACAAGAGGGGATACTATCGTCATAAACATAATGGGACGAAGGATAGATCTGGTCGTCACCAATACGAGTCCCATCTCTGATTCAGTCGTTATCGACGTGAATACTCAGGTGACTATAAGCGAGAAGATGGTCAAGGCAGTTCCAGAAGCCATTCCAAGGGTGACCTATGAAGATATAGGTGGATTGAGACACGAGACTCAAAAGGTGAGGGAGATGATCGAACTCCCCTTAAAACACCCAGAAATCTTTGAGAGACTCGGTGTAGAAGCTCCCAAAGGGGTCTTGTTACACGGCCCTCCAGGAACAGGGAAGACGTTGCTGGCAAAGGCGGTAGCCAACGAAACGAATGCCAACTTCTACTCGATAGGTGGACCTGAGATCATGAGCAAGTTCTATGGAGAGAGTGAAGAGAGGTTAAGGGAGATATTCAAGCAAGCCCAAGAAAATGCCCCTAGCATAATCTTCATAGATGAGATCGATTCTCTCGCTCCTAAGAGAGAGGAAGTAACGGGCGATGTAGAGAAGCGTGTTGTTTCTCAACTTTTGGCCTTGATGGATGGTTTAGAATCTAGGGGTAAGGTGGTGGTTATAGGAGCAACGAACCGACCAGATGCCCTCGACCCAGCCTTGAGAAGACCAGGCAGGTTCGATAGGGAGATAGAGATCGGCATACCGGATCGTCAAGGTAGGTTGGAGATACTTCAGATTCATACCAGAGGCATGCCCTTGACAGAGGATGTCCAGCTTGAAAGGCTTGCAGATGTAACTCATGGGTTCGTTGGTGCAGACCTAGAGGCTCTGTGTAAAGAGGCGGCTATGGGGACATTGCGAAGAATTCTTCCTAACATAGACTTAGAACAGACGAGCATACCGGCAGAGATACTGAATAAGATCACTGTTACGATGCAAGATTTTCAAAACGCATTGAAAGAAGTCGAGCCCTCGGCGATGCGTGAAGTGTTGGTAGAAATTCCAATGGTAAGGTGGGGCGATGTAGGAGGGTTGGAGGATGTCAAGCAGGAGTTAAAAGAGGCAGTAGAGTGGCCACTGAAGCATCGAGAGGTTTTTGACTACGCTGATGCAAAACCACCGAAGGGCATTCTTCTGTATGGTCCCCCTGGAACTGGCAAGACACTTTTGGCAAAAGCAGTGGCAAATGAGAGTGAAGCCAACTTCATCAGTATCAAAGGCCCAGAGTTACTCTCTAAATGGGTAGGCGAGTCAGAAAGGGGAATCAGAGAAGTCTTCAGGAAGTCAAGGCAGGCAGCTCCATGTATCGTCTTCTTCGACGAATTGGATGCAATAACTCCTGTAAGGGGCGGGGGATATGGTGACTCACACGTTACAGAACGTGTAATAAGCCAGATCTTGACCGAAATTGACGGTTTAGAGGAGTTAAGGGGGGTTGTAGTAATAGGCGCTACCAATCGGCCGGATATCATAGACCCTGCCTTGCTAAGGCCTGGAAGGTTCGATCGGCTCCTATACGTGCCCGCGCCAGATCTTGAGGCTAGAAAGGTCATACTTGAAATTCATACGAAGAGAAAACCACTCGCAAAAGATGTAAATTTGGATAAGCTCGCAGAGTTGACCGATGGTTACACCGGTGCTGATCTCGCATCTCTATGTAACTTGGCAACGATGTCTGCCATAAGAGAGCATCTGGACAAGTATAAGACTGAAAAGGAGTCGAAAGAGAAGGCCAAGGAGCTTAAAGTTGCAATGAAGCACTTCGATGAAGCCTTGGGGAAGGTCAAGCCGATTTCTCAGCAAGAGATGGAAATGTATAAGGAAGTATCAAAAAGATTTTCTCGAATCCTTCCCAGATCTGTAGCTTAAGCAGTAATTAATGATGGACCATCAACCTGATGGTACAGAGAAAGCATAGGCTTTGACAGTAAGCCTAGACCAAACGACTGCTAAACGACGAGTCCAGAGCAAGATAAAGTAAATTCCAAGGGTTAAAAGACCAACTGAAAAGAAAGATTCGCAACCATTTTCGTAAACCTAAAAAGAGATGAGGAGAAGACCGTTGCTTGATTATGCATCCTTTTCCTTGGAAGCCATAGAAGATGTATTAATCAATCAGTCCTCTTCTTCTCCGCTTCTTCTCTTTCTCTCTTCCACAACCAATTCGAGAAACTCTCTTAGCTTCTCTGCCATGGCTTTTAGACGTTTGTCGACTCTATAATTTACAGTTCCTTCATCAAAGGTTCCATCTGGGCGCCTCTCGCCTGCTTTGACCCCCGTAAGGACTTCAATACCTTCACCGATAGTTAACAGGGATGAGGATGTCACTAAGAGTTAACAGAACCCTATTGAGATAAGGGAATTATTTGGGAAACTAGACTATCAATTTCGGAGATCAATTCAGAGCGCAAGCCATGAGCCGAAGAATTAACAGAACCTTTGTGGATAAACTTATATATAAAAGAAATTCAACGAAAACCATGCCTATAAAAGCAGCAATGTGGGTTCACGGAAATGTTGTGGAGGTTGAGAACCCGAAGCCATCGTTGAAAGTTACTAAATGGGGTTGGGGGTCATCCTTTGAAGAATCGATTGACGATAAAGTTGAATACTGGTTTCATATATCAATTCCGACTCCAGTGATACTCGACGGTGTGAGACCTCCTCTCAACAAAATATTCATCTATTATCAAACGGGAGGGAAAGGCGTCGTATATCTCGATGAGATTCATATTTGGGATGGAGGTTCAAAAAAAGGATGGGTCTGGAAAGCTTCAGGGGTTGATCCTTATCCACATCCAAAAGAATGGGTCATTGATCCGCCTATTACGATCAATTTCGGTCTTGGGATTTCTGTTAGAGTTGTTTTTGGTAAACCGTCTGCTGGCGAGCAACTTCGTTGGATCAATTTCCAAACAGCGGGTGCGGATTTTATAACGTCTTAAGACTAAGGGATAACTTCTTTGTATTCTTTAGAAGAGGCCCTTACATGGAAGAAGAAAAACAATCAGAAATTAATAAGATTGTAAATGGTAAAGATATAGAGCTTTTAAAGTTGAATTATAATGCTTTGCATGAAAGCATCTGGAATAATCATAAGATCGCATGGACTGTGACAAGCATTTTCATACCTGTTGTTTTCGCTTTGCAAGGATTTTTAATCAACAATTATGTTTTTACAATATCTCAAATTGTGGCAGTTTTTGTAACTGGATTTTTCTTAATGAGCATTTGGTTATTAATAATGCGGATTCTTGCACATTACAATGATGCTAGACTAAAAAGATTGAAGGAAATTGAGGATCTGTTTGATAAGGAACTTAGCAATAGGATTAGGGACTTTTTCAAAGATGGAAGAGGATTTAACCTATATAATCTTGAATTTAAAGAAAAGCCGAAAGAATTAAAATTCTCACCAATGAGGATTTATTATATGATTTTTGGGTTGTATATATTACTTAATATAATTTTATTAGGTGCCTTATTTTTATCAGCATAAAATTGGACGATCGAAAGTTAAGTATAAACTTGACCTAAATTAATTAAGCGATTTTTCAAGTTAAGTCAATTATTCCTTTTATTTCACTTAATTGTTTGGCGACTTTTTGTCCTTTCTCCGTCAACGAATAATATATTTGTATGGGTTTTGTTGTTACTAACCTCCTTTTCACAAATTCCTCTTTTTTTAACGCCTTCAAGTTTGATGATAATGTGCCACGACTCGCTATCAGCTTTGTCAAGTCTCTTATCCATGTCCCAACCATCCTAGGGAACCTAACCATAAGGCGTCCTCCAACTCTTCATATTGAAAAGAGAAGACTAGAAGATTCTTGGAACCTTCTTTATAGCCGTGATGGCCAGTTTGACGGCGTTCTCCGCATCTTCGAGACTCAGCATGGATACTGGGCTGTGGATGTATCTGGTAGGGATGGATATGACGCCGCTTGGGATGCCCTCCCTGGTCAAGGCGATTTTCGCCGCGTCTGTAGTTCCTGCCGAACCCATTTCTAATTGGTACGGAATCCCTAGCTCTTCCGCTGCATCGACAAGTAACCTTAAAACTCTTGGGTGGGCGATCAAGCCTCTATCCGCAACGGTTAGGGAAGGGCCCTTCCTCATCTTGATTGGAGCCTCCACATCCTTTACTCCTGGAACACCACCAGCCACCGTCACGTCCACCGCTATGCCAACGTCTGGATAGAGACCGAAAGCAGCCGTTGTCGCTCCCCTCAACCCGACTTCCTCCTGTATCGTTCCAACAGCGTAAACAGTGCAGTCCACTTTCTCAAGCCTTTCCATGACCTCAGCCAAGACGGCACATCCAACACGATCATCGAAAGCCTTTCCCACAACTACATCCTTCCCCAGCCTGGTGAATCTTATGTCGAAGCTGATCGGGTCTCCAACACGAACTCCCATCTCTCTTGCCTCTTTACTACTGCTTGCTCCCAGATCGATGAAAAGTTCGTCTGCTTCGATGACCTTCTTCTTCTCCTCTTCCTTCAGTATGTGTGGCGGTTTAGACCCGATGATTCCAGTGAGGGAACCTCTTTCTGTATGAACTATGACCTTTTGTGCAACGAGGACTCGGTCATCGATCCCCCCAATCTTTGCGAACTGAACAAAACCCTCCTCTGTTATGTTTTTAACCATCAGCCCAACCTCATCCATGTGAGCCGCCACCATGACGCTCGGCATATCCTTCCTCCCCCTCCTGACCCCAACGATATTCCCAAGCTTATCCTCTCTTACCTCATCAACGTTAGGCTTCAACAGTTCCTTCATCAGCTCTCGAACCTCTTCCTCCCTCCCAGCCACTCCACAAGCGTTCGAAAGCCTTTCCAAGAGATTCACAAACCTCATGAAACTCCTCCTGCTTAGAATATGAAAGAGACCTATATCAAACTAACGCTCATCCATATATTTCCAAACTGGAAATCTTAAAAAGGGAAGGCAAACTCAGCCATGACGACCTCCAAAGGATTCTCTAGGAGTTGGGAAGGATCGATGAGGCTCAGGAATATTTTCTTGATCGAGATGGGAGGTAGAGATTTTTAATGGATCTTCCAAGGTTCACTAAGAAACAATGGGTTATGTTGGCGACACCCATAGCCCTCTTTTTTACGATGTTGGCAGCCTTCCAAGGACTTGTGGCTCTCTTCGGTTATCCCCTTGGGTACCTCATTGCTTTCCTCATATACTGGATAGGCTGGCGTATGCTCTTCCCATGTTCGTGCTAGGTGGTCTAGGAGGAAACATGAGACTCTTTAGAGAACCTGAACCAAGGTTCGGAGACCGCCCTTGGTTGACTCTTTTATTGCTTTGGTGGCCGGTTACATTTCCGATAGCCTTCGTACTTCCTTCTAGACTCCCTGATATAACTTTACCCATTGTCATCTTTTCCATCATCCTCGGCGTCACTATCGGAGTGACGGAAGAAATCCTTTGGCGGGGTGTTTATGTGAAACTGTTCCCTAACGATATATGGCTGAAGTACATCTATCCGTCGATAGGTTTTGCTTTATGGCACATCGATCCCCTATCCGTTACTGGTTTCAGGTTACCAGGTGGGATCCCTGCATTCGTCTTTTTTGCCTTATTGTTGGGGTTGACGTGGGGTTATTACGCTCAAAAAACGGGCTCCATCCGGTGGTGTACGATAGCACATATCATCCATGATTCATTTGGTTTGGGCGCATTCACCTACATTGCTTGGTTGAGCTAAACTGCAGAAATACCTTTAGGTTACGCCTTTGACGGAGAAATGTTTATCCTCAAAAGATAGTTCTCATATCGAAATGGATACGAAGTACTTCAAGAAACTCAAGAGACGGGTGCCTAGCCTTGGAATGGGGACGTGGAAGATGGGTGGAGGCATGGAGCGGGATGAGAGATACGATGAGGCATGGGTTTCCTCTCTTAAAAGAGGGTTGGAGCTCGGTTTAACTTTGATAGACACTGCTGAGATTTATGGCGCAGGCCATGCCGAGGAACTCGTTGGGGAGGCGATAAGAGGCTTTCCAAGAGAAGAGGTCTTCATAGTGTCTAAGGTATGGCCCATCCATGCCGGGAGGGAGGACCTCTTGAGGGCTGCTGAAGCCAGTTGTAGGCGTCTTGGCACTTACATCGACCTATATCTACTCCACTGGCCGACATCCGAAATACCTCTCAGCGAAACCATGAAGGGCATGGAGAGGCTCATGGAAAGGGGCCTTATAAGACATACTGGGGTCAGTAACTTCAGGGTCGACCAGATAGAGGAGGCCAGGAGCCATCTTAGCAAGGTCGATCTAGCCGCTGTCCAGAATGAGTATAGCCTCATAAATAGAAGGTATGAGCTAGACATTTTACCCTATGCAGAAAGGGAGGGGATGATGTTCATGGCCCACACCCCTCTTGGAATGGGTGTTCTAGCCCGAGACAGCTCTCTGGCAAGGATCGGTTTGAAATATGGAAAAACAGCTGCTCAGGTTGCCTTGAACTGGCTCATCTGTGTGGAAGCGGTTGTACCCACACCTAAAGCCGCCCTAATCGAACACATCGAGGAAGATGCCGGCGCGATGGGTTGGAGGCTTGGAAGAGTGGACTGGGAGGCCATCAGCAGAATCTTTCCCCCTCAGGTTTTATAGCTGGCTTAACTACTTGGATGCCTTAAAGTTTAGTTTTTATTTGAGCGTGTTCCTACTTAAGGCGTGAGTGCAGGTAAAACGGAGTTCAAATACACGATCGATACCGAGTTTCCTATAGGAAACTTGAAGTTTCTTCCAGAATACATAAGGCGGTACTACTTGATCCGGCACGAGAAATATAGAGCCTTCAGAAATATACGCATCACCACTGAAAACGGGAGACACAACCTTTCTTACAGAGTCTTGGTTCCTAAGACAGATCAGTACGTGGATGTCACGGTGGATGTCGGTATCCCTATAGGGGTAAAGATGGATCTCAGCGAACTTGGCATCTCAAAATCCTTTTTGGACCAACTCTACGAAGATCTATTTCTCATAGTCCAATTGTTTGAAGAGGAGATCCGTAAGACCACCTTGTACCTTGCTTTTATGCCAGGGGAGAGGATAGTTCCTGAAAAGGAGAGATCGGGTATGTTTACGAGAATCTTCACTGACTCCATGCTGCCCCTCTTCATCATCTTAATGACCCTAACCTTTCTGTTTTTCTGGGTAGTGGGCTTGTTTGCGCCCCTAATCTTCGTCGGTCTTTCGTTTGTGTTGGTGCTCTTTTCTGGAAGGCTGATGGCTAGAAGTGGTAACTGGGAGATCACTAAAGACCAGCCTGAAATACACCTCCTACAGTACCATTTTTCACCTGATAGATTCGAAGAATTCCGTAAGAAATATGTCAAGAGAATCCCTGAAATCAGAAAAGGGATCTATGAAGCCACGTTCGCCGCCGGCAAGCCCATCGACTGCGAAACGGCTGGTAAGGTTTTCGCAAGATATGGCATAGATTGTAAATCGGAGGATTTCACTGTCAAGAAGGTCAACCTCTATCAGATTGTAAGGAAGGCATCGAATATCTTCGGTCTCCCTATGCCAAGGATCGTGGTGATCAACACCATCGTCCCAAACGCCGCTGCCTCAGGCCCAAGCCCTAGGCTAGGAACCATAATGGTTACAACTGGGATCATGACTCAACTTGAGGAAGACGAGTTGTTGAGCGTAGTAGGCCACGAGCTAAGTCATCTGAAGGCCCACGACCCTCTTGTGATGTTCTCCCTATTTAGCATGGAATATCTACTTCGAATCTACGTGCTCTTCCCCTACCTGTTCTTCTTCGGTTTCATCTCCTTTTGGCTATACTTCGTGGCTGCCATAGGGCTCATCTTCTTCTTCGGAAAGTTCTTGGAAGGCAGGGCTGACCTAGATTCGGCCAAGATGATCGGCCAACCGAAGGTTATGGCAGAAGCTTTGAGAAAGATCGCCTTCATGAGACTCTTCCCCCTCTATAAGAGGGAGCCTGCTTTCCGAGGTTTCCGCAGGTCTGAATGGCTCCAGTTCGACCCACACCCCCCTGCCTACTTTAGGATCGCTCGACTGGAAGGGCTCCAAGAACCAGAGAAGATCAAAAACACATTTCTTAAGTCCATCAAAGAGACCTTCAGGGGCTTTCTAAGAGCATAAATTTGCATCCAGTCATGCTCTTTGCGTGAATTCGAAAATCCTTGAAGGTTTTCATAACCAAGGCATCATATCATAAGTGACAGGTCTCTAAGAAAGATCATAAGAAGTGAAAAAGAAGAGAGATTGTTCTCCCGAAAGTATCTTTATGCATCAGATGAGGGAGTGAGGAGAGAATACATGGCATCGAAAGAGTTGTTAGAGATGTTAAACAAAGCAATTGCGAGAGAGTTGCAGGTTTCGATACAGTACATGTGGCAACCGTTCTTTGGAGAGGAGTGAAAGGGTTCGCTATAAAGGATGAATTGAAAAGGATAGCGATAACAGAGATGGAACGTGCTGAAGCCGTTGCCGAAAGATTGGCTTATATTGGGGAACTTCAACAACGGAGCCAGATCCCATCTTCGTCGGAGAGACTTTAAAGGAGAGGATAGAACAGGACAAGAAGGATGAGGAAGTCGCTATAAATTTGTATAGAGTAACATCGAGATGGCCCAGAAGGAGAGGGATATAACGACGGCAAGATTTTTTAGAAAATACTGGAAGAGGAAGAAGAGCACTATGACATATTTACAAGCCTACTTGAAGAAATTTAAGGGAGAGGATGGGATAAACAGATCTACAAGTGCAACATACCTTACATAGCCGAAGCTCCAACATTCAGGATCAAAGATTACATATAGCAGTTAACTTAACTGAGGGAGCATTTGATGTCTAATAAGTCAACGGGAGAAGGCAAGCAAAGCAAGACTCAAAAGAAGATCTATCAGGATACCAACCTTCAGATCATCTTCGGTGTTACCCTGATGGCTGTTCTGGGGGTTGCCAGCATATCTCCGGCTTTCCCAAAGATGGTGCAGGAACTGAGCATATCATCTCAAGATATAGGATTGCTCATTACGGTCTTCACACTTCCGGGTGTTTTACTAACCTTTGTCCTAGGAGTCCTCGCTGATCAGTTTGGTAGAAAGAAGATACTGATTCCTTCGCTGATGCTATTTGGTATTGCTGGGGGAGCATGCTCCTTAGTTCGTGATTTTAACCTCTTACTGATATTGCGTTTCTTTCAAGGGATAGGTGCAGCTTCTCTAGGCTCACTCAATGTTACTATCATAGGCGATCTTTATTCAGGTGAGGAGTGTACTAAAGCCATGGGCTATAACGCCAGCGTTCTTAGCGTAGGTAGTGCAAGTTATCCAGCCATCGGCGGAGCATTGGCCATGGTGGGATGGTACTACCCTTTCATCCTTCCCTTTATAGCCATTCCTATCGGACTCCTAGTTCTGTTTTCGCTAAAAAATCCTGAGCCAAAGAAGGGGCAGCATCTCAAGGAATATTTAAGCAGTGTCTGGAAGAGCATAAAAAATCGTCATGTTGTTGGGCTCTTCTCTGCCAGTGTTATCACCTTCATTATACTATATGGGGCCTATCTGACCTATTTCCCCCTTTTAATCGGGCTTTCATTCGAAGCACCTTCACTTATCATAGGACTGATTATGGCAAGTATGTCTCTCACCACAGCATTCACGTCTTCACAACTGGGAAGGTTAGTAAAGATCACCTCGGAAAGATTCCTTCTCAAGGCAGCTTTCATTCTCTACGCTTTGGCTTTGGCCATCATTCCATCTGTTTCCAACCTCTGGGTATTTCTAATTCCCACCACGATCTTTGGGATTGCTCATGGCATCAATATCCCCAGTATTCAAACCCTTTTAGCAAGGTTGGCGCCCATGGAATACCGTGCTGCTTTCATGTCTATCAATGGGATGGTCTTACGATTGGGGCAGACGCTGGGCCCCCTTTTAATGGGGATGGTCTTTGTCACAGGGGGGATAGGCAGTGTTTTTTATGCAGGTGTAGGCTTTTCGATCTTCACGTTTATATTGATGGTTATCATGATGAAGTAGTTTCTTGCTCCTCTGCTGGCTCTTGGCGGTAAAAACTTCTCCGCGTCACATCAATACGATCTTAAACTTTGATGGCCAAACATGATTATTTATTCGATCTTCTCAGCGATTCTTTCGCCGAATTCTCTGCATTTTTGCAGTTCCTCCTCGCCGGGTACATATCGAACGTCCAAGCTCGGTTCCAGAAGTTCAAATATCGTGGCTTTATCCTCAGATAGAATTTTTGATGTGTTTTAATGAGTCCAGTGCGATCTGCTTGTGGTCGAAACCGATCTCAACACCCTTGAGGCTCTCCTCATCGAATTCTGCCACTTCACTGACGTTGTACCCCGGTCTTGCTTCTCCTCCAACCACTCTGCAGAGATAGGCCAATGCTATGACATGCCCTCTGGGGTCCCTAGCTGGATCATCGTAGACCCCGATAAGATCCTCTACTAGAGAGCCTCTATGAAGAGTGATGTCCAATCCTGTCTTTCTTTTTGTGTGCCTCCTCAAGGCGGATTCTATACGCTCTCCTGCAAGTACTCGTCCACCTGGGAAGTGCCATTTGCCCCCTTCAAGCACCTCATCGATTCTCTTGGTAAGAATTATCTTATTGTCTGAGGTTATGATTACTGGATTGACATCCAAGTATGCATAGCTCTGCGTAACTTCAGTCATGGTCATGGTTATTCTCCTAAACCATGCTAGTAGAATTCCTCTTTAAGAGTTCTTTTCTTCATACATACACTAGGCACAGATTCGATCGAAATTTTGAAAACATAAGATGAAGTTTTTGTTCCATCTGCCTTGATAATCGAACCTTTGACGTTCTCTTAGGGTAAAGGGTTTCATACTATCTACATCGGGGAAGAGAGGAAAATAA
>JACGUG010000034.1 GCA_024256285.1 archaeon | reverse complement strand
TCAACTAAATGAAGAAGACAGAGGCGAACTGGTAGCCATATTAAATGAAGTAATAGAATCGGTTCATGGCATGTCGTCCATTAAACTGGACTTGACGAGTTTGGTCGACTACATAAAAAGTGCTGAGGAAGAGGAAGTTGTAGAGGTCGAGGCAGCTCATCTCAATCCTAAGAGGCTTGCATCCTTTGTGCTAAGTCCTAACACTCCTAGGCTTAACATAATTTATCTTCCCGAGCCCGATACTGCCAGATTGGTAGTGTCAAGGTTCATAGATCGCCTTCTCCTCTTGAAGAAGACTTCTGGCGTTCGAAGAAAGGTTCTGGTAGTTCTTGACGAAGCCCAAGAATTCATCCCAGATAGAACGATCAGATCGGACTTCACGGACAACTCTAATAGAGCTGTGGAAGCTCTCCTCAGACAGGGGAGAAAGTACAGAGCCCATTGCTGGATCAGTACGCAACGTGTAGCCCACTTAAATGTAAATGCCTTACAGCAACTCCACAGCTACTTCGTGAGTACATTGCCAAGGTTCTATGACAGAATGGTGATAGCCGACTCTTTCTCATTAAGCTACGATGTATTGGATAAGACGACCGAACTCGACACAGGAGAATGGCTTTTCGTATCGTACAAGGCCACAAAACAGAAGAATGTACCGGTCTTCATCAAAGCACCCGACAACGAAGAACTGTTGACAGCTGGGATAAGTCGGATGGAATAAGTCTGATAAGATCGTGAGATAACCCATTCCAAATAAACATCATCTACAGGTTTCTAATGAAATCTCGTAACAAGAGGGAGAAGATTCACCCCAGATTCAAGAGGATAACCTCATTTACCAGATAAAATTAACTTAATATGATACGATTTGAAGGTTGCCATACTCGAGTATATCTCTGGTGGCGGTTTATCAGAAAGAAGGTTGCCATCAAGCATCTTAAGTGAAGGATATAGCATGCTCAGCTCGGTTTTGAGGGACTTTAAGGAGGCGGGCTACCGGACTTCCACTTTACTGGACTCAAGACTTGCTGTATTTCAGCCACCTTTGAAAGCAGATAGGGTCGACGTAGCAGATTCTCAGAGGGAGTTCAAAATCAAATTTAGGGATCTGTTGAAAGATGCCGATGCCTCTCTTTTGATAGCGCCAGAATCTGATGGGATACTTGTCGATCTTTTAAGGTTGAACGAGGAGTTGGGCGTTGCCTCTCTAAATTGCACGATAAATTCGGTCAAAGCTGTATGCAACAAATTAAGGCTCTACAAAAGATTGGAGGAGGATGGATTTCCTGTGCCAGAGACTAGGTATGCTACAGTTGAAGAAGGGGTTGAAAAAGCGCAAGGTATAGCTGAGGAGATGGGTTTTCCCCTTATCATAAAGCCTACAGAGTGTGTTGGGTGCTGTGGGTTAAGCACTTTAAGGGAAGTTTCTCATGTGCCACCTGCAATAGACAAGATAAAGGAAGAGGCAGAGGCTAGCACATACCTGATGCAGAAGTTGGTAAGGGGCGTCCACACAAGCGTCAGTCTGATTTCGAATGGAAGAAGAGCGATGCCCCTCACCTTGAACCTACAGATTATAGCCCTTAATCCACCTAATAAAATTTCAAACTATATTGGTGGTGTAGTTCCTCTCGATCATAAATTGAGAGAAGGTGCATTTCATACTGCCAGAAAGGCTGTAGAACTTTTCAGAGGGTTGAAAGGTTATGTTGGGGTGGATATCGTCCTATCAAAGAGTGGACCTGTGCTGATCGAAATCAACCCCCGTCTGACAGTATCTTATATTGGTTTAAGGAAAGTATCCAATCTGAACGTAGCCAGGATGATAGTTGAGGCTTCTCTTGAAGATAGGTTGCCAGAAGACTTCAAACCTTTCGGTTATGCTCTCTTCTTAAAGGAGGTTCTACCAGTCCTCAGTAACGATCTACTTAAAGAAACTTACTCTATGCAAGAAGTTGTCGCACCTCCCTTTCCTCTCAATAACGAGAATTATGCATTTTTGGCTACAAAAGGAGGAGACATCAAGGAAGCGAGAGTTATATTTCAGAAAGCAAGACATTGCCTTCGAAAATTGTTGAGTTGATGTGAGGTAAATGAAGATCATCGGCTGGGATATAGGTGGAGCAAACATCAAGGCAACATTGATGGAGGTTCGAGATGAGAAAGCGCATAGGCTCAAAACTATCACGCATCATTTTCCGATCTGGATCGAGGGGAAGGAGAGACTCCCCTTTATGTTAAGGGGGTTGAAGACAGAGATGGCTGGAGGATCCCGTATAGATTTTATTGGTGTGACCATGACCGCTGAGCTTTCTGATGTATATGAAACAAAGAGGGAGGGGGTGAGCCACATACTGGATTGTATTAAGGAAGTCTTCCTTGAAGAACGGATACTTGTGCTTGACGTCAACGCCCATCTTAAGACTGTTGAAGAAGCGAAGGAAGAATATTTGAAGGTAGCCAGCGCCAACTGGGCTGGTGCTGCTTGGATGGTCTCCAAGTGGGTAAAAGACTGCATCCTCTTGGATGTAGGTAGCACTACTACAGACATAATCCCCATCATCGATGGGAAGGTTGTGGCAAGGGGAAAGACCGATTTAGAGAGACTTGCTACTGGAGAGCTCATCTATATTGGTGCACTAAGGACGAATGTCGCAACTATTGTAGAAGCGATCCCTGTTAGGGGGATTACGACGAGGGTATCATCAGAGCTCTTCGCTCTATCTGGAGATGTGCACCTTGTTCTTGGCAACATAAGCCAAGACGAATACACAACAGAGACGGCAGATAAAAGGGGAAAGACAAGGAGAGAGGCTCTGTCTAGGCTTGCAAGATTGGTATGTGCAGATACAGATATGCTAGAAGAGGGGGATATAGTTGCCATTGCCGATTATATATATAGAAAGCAGCTGGACAGAATTGCAGATGGCCTTAAACAAGTGCACGATTCGATAAAAGCCTTGGTCAAGAACGATCTGTCACTTGTTACAACAGGAATTGGAAGAGACTTTTTAGGGAGAAGAGCAGGGGAAAGGTTGGGGTTTAAGAATATTATCGACCTAGCACAGATCGTAGGTAACGATGCATCCATTGCTACTCCTTCTTTAGCCGTAGCCTTGATGGTAGCTTATAGTCAAGGAGCGAGAGAGATAGAATGGTCTCAGTGATAAAGATAGGGGGTAGCCTGGCTGAAGACCGGAGTAGCCTAGTTCGGTTATGCCAAAAATTGGTCTTCCTCTCCAAAAAACATGAAGTAACGATCGTTCCTGGAGGGGGGGGCTTTGCAGACACTGTAAGGTATTTCTATGATAAATTCAGACTGTCTGATGATATCGCTCACAAAATGGCGATATTAGCGATGGATCAGTATGGACTACTTTTAAAGGATATAATGGGTGAAGCTATTCTGGCGTATGACCTTGACGATGCTCTACAATATAAGAGGGGGCTGTCCATAATCCTCCCATCAAAGATCATGTTCTCCTTAGACCCTTTAGAGCATTCATGGAATGTAACTTCAGATTCCATATCTGCCTTCATTGCTTCATCATTAAAGGCTGAGAAATTGATTTTAGCAAAGGATGTTGACGGAATCTTCACATCAGACCCTATGAAAGACTCCAAGGCAAAGATTTTCAAGAGGATTTCTGCAAAGAATTTGCTTAAGGAGAATATGAAAAGTTGTATAGATGGATTCCTTCCAAGAATCCTCATCGAAAAGCAACTTACATGCTATGTAGTAAGTGGCAAGCATCCAGAAAGGATCGAGAGTGTATTGGAAGGTAGGAGAGACCTTTACACAGAGATAACGCCTTACCCATCAAGGGCATTATTATGAAGTATATGGCGATACCTATTAAAACGAAATACTGGAAACCTGGGGATGATTACATAGATATCATAAAGAACTCGATAATCGATAAAATCGAAGATGGGGACATAATTACACTATCTGAGAAGGCTATATCTGTAGCAAGGGGGAGGTTGATCGATGAGAGTGATGTTAAACCAAGTTTACTGGCCAGGTTCATATCTCGTATCTGGATGAGGCATGTATGGGGGTACATATTGGCCAAAATATGCCATCTGAAGTTAAAGAACGTCTACCGCTTAAGAAGGTATCCTATAAAGGAGGGGGCAGCCCATAAGCAAGTGGCACTGACATATGCTGGATTCTTACAAGCTTTAAGGCATGGATCAGAAGGAGGGATAGATGTAAGCAACCTTCCTTTCTCTTATGCATGCTTACCCTTAGACGATCCCTATGGAGAAGCAAGGAGAATTCAGGCTGAAATTCAGAGTGCCACAGGAAAGAAGGTATGCGTGATGATCGTTGATACGGATATGACATACTCCTGGCATAACTTGCATATTACGCCAATCCCAAGACCGATGGAAGGGATAGTATCTGCAGGGGCTTTCATTGCATACGTAATAGGTAGAGGCCTTAGACTCAAGTATAGGGCAACACCTTTGGCTGTTAGCTCCGATATAGGCGTCGATAGAGCGCTGGATATCGCACAATTGGCCCACAAAGTAAGGAGGTCTGGCGCAGGAAGAACAGCATGGGATGTAGCTGAAAGGTTTGGTGTGGGCCTCACGGAGGTTACTTTGGAGATGTTGGATAGAGTCGAACATTACCCAATCGTTTTGATTCGTCCATTAAAGATTCGGTAGGAAGATCGGTTCGTCATATCCTGTTGATCTCTTATTGCTTTTATGAAGTCTGAAATTAGGGCCTCCTGAACTTTGCCGAGACGGAAATTGCGCTTATTACAGACAGCCCTTCTCACACCCATGATATCCGCACCTAGTTCTTGAATTTGAGCTATGTTCTCCTTGCCCAATCTTCCAGCCAATGCGACCATCAGACCGAGCTTATGTGATTCGTTGACAAAAAGGCGAAGTTGAGATGGATTAAGAAAGTCGAATAGATTCGATTCTCCTTTATTTTTTACATCGATCAACACCCCATCTGCTTCAGCTTTATACGAGATATTTGGGAGGAGTAAGGGATTCAATCCTGAGAATTTCTCATGATCGGCATAGCCTGCAGCAACCACCTTCACTCTAGAGCTGTAACCTTTAACGGACTTCACTACGCTCCTCATCATGTAAAGGGCTTCATCGAAAGAATTTGGTCCAAATAAACCGATTTTCACATAATCTGCACCTGAAAATGCAGCGCCCAACGCAGCAAGAGAGGCTGTGCCTGGAAGGTTTGGCATATCACCTATGGTTGCACTTATCTGAGCTCTCTGCCCCAGAATCTTTTTAACTTCAGCTATTACCCAAGGGAAGTTCGCACCCAAAGCTCCCTCTTTAGGGTTTTTTACATCTATGATGTCTGCTCCTCCTTTAAACGTATCCAAGGCTTCATCGACTCCACTTATGCTGACTAGGAGCTTCAAAGCATTTTTCATAGGCTCTACCTCCGCCACCTTCTTTGATATCCAGAAATTTGGATGTATTTGACCGTTTTTATGTTAAACTGATTTAGATCACAAAACCATCTCTTCAGGTTTCTCAATTCTACTTTCACGATAGTAACGGGCTTTGAACCAATATACTCCTATGGTGCAGATTAAAACAGTCGAGATGATGACTGTAAGCACTATTTCTTGGAACATGACTGTGAGCGCACCTCCTATTGCCGATTCTGCTAATAGTTCTACAAGTACTGCTGCGGCCAGACCACGGGGGAGCATGACTGTTAACACACTGCTATCTATCTTTAAGATAGGTGCTTTGATGGTAGAGAGTAAAACGGTCCCATATCTCATTAAGAGTAGGATAAATGAGATCGTTATGCCAATCAAGATGAAGTGTAAATTGTTAAATAAAAGAATAATACCCATATATGTAAAGAAGAAAGTCCTGATGACAAATGAGATCTCCGAGTGAAATCTCTTCATCATCTTATTGGTTTCAATTCGATGGCCGATATGGATCGTCTCCGAAATCTTGATCTCGTTGCCAAGAACAAGTCCGAAGACCAGAGCAGATATGGCCCCATTGCCTCCTATTTCTTCAGTGAATCCATAAATCAGTAGAGCCAAGGCGAGAGTAAGGATATCACCATAGGGCTCATCTGTAAAACTACTTAAAATCCTCTGCCATAGTATCCCGCCGATAAAGCCCATAACTATCCCAATAGAAAAGCCTGATGCTATGCCTCTGATTATCAAGTTGACCCCGTCCTCTGTTAGACTTGGAAATGTTAAGAACTGTAAGACGGCTATAGCAACAACTATGCATATCGCATCTGTGAAGGTAGACTCCAAGCTGAGGAGAGTTGAGACCTTCTGGCTAACGTTGATCCTAGATGCAAGCGGGATCACTATAGCTGAGCTCGAACCGCCTATGATGGAGCCCAAGAGCAATCCATGTACGATGTCCCAACCCAAAACAAAAACAGTAAAGAGAGATGTAGCTACTATCGACGTTAAAACAGTTAAAGAGGCAAGTACAACTGCCCTCGGGCTCTCCTTTAGAACACCATAGAGATTGAGGTTCAGGCCGCCATCGAAGAGGATAACTGCGATAGCTAAGGGTGTGAATAGTGGTGTGACATCCTTTAAAACAGTCTTGTCTATCAAGCCAAAAACTGGTCCGACCAAAGCGCCGATTAAGATCAGTATAATGATATCAGGTATCCCTGTCCTCCTAAAGAAGTAGTTCCCCAAAAAACCGATCACAATTATGATGCTGGCAAGGATGAAGGCTAATGCGGCATCCATAGCTTTTACGAAATTCTAAAAGCAATTTATGTTATTATACTTTCCTAAACTGTTAGGCTGGCTTAAACTTCTTCCAACTTCTCTATATACATAAGCGTGAAATCTATTTCGGGGATATATCTCATCCTTACAGTTGCCTTAGCACCGCCGTAACCTGTCTTTACCTTCAAATCTAAATGCTTGCCTTTGAGAGTCTCGTAATCGTAGGGGTGGCCTTTCTGCCCTTTTATCAGATCATCATTTATCTTCACTTCTACGCTCTCTCTATAAGGTTGTAATTGCATAGTCTTTCTGATAACCTCTTCCAAGGTTCTGATAACATCTTCACCTTTACAGATAGGTGTGCCAACAAACTGATGGTAGATTGCGCCCAAGGCTATACCTCCCTCGAATACTGCCCTCTCCCTATCAGTAACGCTCTTGTCAAAATATCTTTTAACAGATTCTTCGATGCTTTCCATAGACATAGATCATCATTTTCCTTCGATGGTTGACAGCTCTTTTCTTATCTCGCCCAAGGTCGTTGTCCTCTCAGCGATCAGATCGTGCTGATGTATGCTCTCCATACTCCTTACTTTAAACATCAGATGCGTACTATCTGGGAAGTCAGGAAAATCCCTTATAACATAATACATCATGTATCGAACGCAGTCTTCAACGAACCTTAGGTTAAATGCTGCACGCAATACCAACTCAGCCTCATCCGATCTTTTCAGAAGTTCAAAAGTCGACGAACTCATCGAATCGGTAATTATCTGGACTAAACGTGTGGCATCCATCTCAACACCCTCAGGTATCTCTATGATTATAGAGCCGTGGGCACGTTGCATGTGAGTTGCCATGGGGATTTTATTCATGATCTTCTTTATCTCATCCATTTCCAGACCGAATTTCCCTATCTCTTCTTCCGAAACCTTTCTAATAACCTCTCTAGCGCAAGGACAAGCAGTTATACCTGTCAAGCCGATACCGATCATTCTTTTAGCAATGATAGAGCCGTCCTCTCTTCTTTCTGCAAAAGCTTTCGCCATCATCTTAAAGGGTTCGTAGCTCAAGATCTTCGTCTTCGGTGTCTCTTGTTCGAAGATGGCTTCCCCATGTGCTTTTACTTCAGATCGAGTTGCATACTTATGCTTCTTGAGCAGTTCCTTTGATATGGCAACAGAGACGTCTTCAAGCTTATACATCTTCCCAACGTATTTGCTTAGGACTTCCGTGATTACCTCATAATTTCTAGATGTGTGGATGCCCTTCTGATTAGATGGCAGATCTATAAAGACATCGAAGGTAGGAACAATTATTACAGGCTTGTTCTCGAGTGAGATGTAACCTATGGGCATCTTTACTCCGACAACCCCGACCTTATTTAAAGACAGGTTTATGTCAGGATGCTTTCCATGTATGTCGGGTAATTTCACAGGGATACACTTCCTTTAGAACTACTTTTAATAACAACTATATGTATATTACTAAAGCTAAGCGGTTTTTAATCTGAGATCGAGCTTTCTCGTCTTTGGGTTGTGCATAAGCCTTATCAATATCGTTATTTCTCTTTAATAGGTGACAATGGAGTGAAAGAGAGAATGGTCGTAAAGGTTGGATTTGTAAAGATAGGCAACATAGGCTCTGCACCTGTGATCGAACTCTTACTTGATGAGAGGGCTGAGAGAGAGGACATAGAAGTGAGAGTTATAACCACTGGTGCAAAGATGGATGTTGAGCAAGCAGTAGAGATTACCAAGAAGATGGTCGATTACAAACCAGACTTTGTGGTAGCAACGAGCCCAAACGCTACCCTACCAGGACCGAACAAAATTCGGGAAGTTCTAAAAGAAGCAGGGATTCCTATGATAGTAATTTCAGATAGCCCTGCCAAAAAGGCAACGAAACAGATAGAAGAGTTGGGTCAAGGGTACATGATCGTTGAAGCCGATCCCATGATAGGTGCTAGAAGGGAGTTCCTGGACCCCATCGAGATGGCTCTATTCAATGCGGACCTCATAAAGGTCTTATCAATAACAGGGGTCTTCAACATCTTAACCTCTGAGATGAACAAGATCATAGATGCTTCTAAGAGGGGTGAGAAACCTAATCTACCAAGGATGGTTATAGACAAGGAGATGGCAGTATCAGCTTCTGGGCTCCAAAACCCCTATGCAAGGGTGAAGGCTATGGCTGCTTACGAGATAACTAGGAGGGTTGCTGACATGAGCGTTGAAGGATGCTTTATGGTAAAGGAGTGGGAAAGGTATACGGCACTGGTCGCTGCTGCCCATGAGATGCTGCGCACTGCTGCATTATTGGCTGATGAAGCACGAGAGATCGAAAAGAATAACGATAGTGTCCTTCGCATGCCTCACTATGATGATGGTACGGTAATGCAGAAGAGGAAGCTGATCGAGAAGCCAAGAAAATTGGGAGAATGAAAATTTCAACCGTTAAAAATCAGACCCAATACGTAATTAGAACGGATGATTAGATTAGATAAGAGCATAGTATATTTTAAGGGAGATCATACCTCTAGAATAAACCGTAGAGGAGAATTCGATGAAGGTTCTTCTTGTAACGGGACAGCTAGCCAAGAATCTGGTGAAAAAATATTCTAGTGAAAGCAGTGTAGAGTCTGAGACAATAGACCTTTCTACATCTGTGGCTGCTTTATTGAAACCTGGATACATACTTCGAGAGTTAAAGGCAAGGAAGGTTAAGGGTTATGATATGGTGATCATCCCTGGACTCATCTCTGGGGATGTGTCTCTAATAGATGAAATCGGCATTCCAACTTTTAAAGGTCCAAGATATGCTGCAGATATACCCTTCGTACTTGATCTACTAGGTAAAGTTGAGCTATCAAAGACACTGCCTGCTGACGATCTCCTTGAAGAGGAGCTGAGGCGTAGAGCCCTTGAAGAGATAGAGGCTGTAAATAGACGTAAAGATGAACTCTTAAAAAGGCCGTGGAACATGCTCATAAGAGATATCCCGATAGGAAGAGATTTCCCTGTAAGAATCATGGCCGAGATAGTCGATGCTCCTCGATTGACCGATGAAGAGATAATTAAAAGAGCAAAGTATTACGCCTCATCAGGGGCAGATATAATAGATATAGGTATGATCGCTGGAGAGTGCAGACCTGACGATGCTGAGCGGGCGGTCAAGGCTGTTCGATCCACCGTAGATTCCTTGATCAGCATAGACACCATGGACCCAAGGGAGGCTGAGGCTGCTGTATCGGCAGGTGCGGATTTGATCTTAAGCGTTGATGGTGGGAATGTAGAAGAGATGGCGTCCTTCGCTTCAGATACAACCGTGGTGGTGATCCCAACCAACTACCGTAAACAACTATTTCCCGAGGAACCATTAGAGAGGGTTGGTCTCATAGAGGAGAACATCAGAAAGGCTAGGAGCCTTGGAATGAACAATATCGTTGCGGACTTGATCCTCAACCCTGTCATCTCCCCAGGAGTTGTAAACTCTATAGTGGCATTTTATGAGTTCGAGAGGAGGAACCCTGAAATACCCCTTCTAATGGGGGTTGGGAACGTCACAGAGCTCATGGATGCCGACACGATAGGTGTGAACGCTTTACTCACTGGCGTAGCATCTGAGCTAGGGGTTGGCATACTCTTGACTACAGAAGTAAGCGATAAGGCGAGGGGCAGTGTAAGAGAGCTATCTTTAGCATCCCCTCTGATGTTCTTAGCCAAAAGGAGGTCTTCTGTTCCAAAGGACCTCGGCCTCGATGTACTTTTTATGAAAGAAAAGAAGTTGAAGGAAGAGCCCTATGATAAAAGAGTCGAGGAGAAAATGAAAGTGATCAGATCGAAGAGCGATCTGGCAAGGAAGATGGATCCAAAAGGATGCTTTAAGATACTGTTGGATAGGGATGAAAAGGAGATCGTCACGCTGTATTACCCAAGCTACGATCTCGATCGATGTAGTTTGATAGTCAAAGGAAAGAAAGCAGAGGAAATTTATCAAACGATTATGGACCTAGAGCTCGTCTCCCTTTATGACCATGCAGCCTACCTAGGTAGCGAATTGCAGAAGGCTCAGATCGCTCTTAATACTGGGAAGAACTACCTTCAAGATACCCCCCTATTTACTTAAGGTGTAGATCGATGGCTAAGTTTGGGATTGAGATCATACCTGCCTACAACTACTCAGAGATCATCCGTTATGCCATATCTGCAGAAAAATCTGGCTTTGAATACGTCTGGGTATCCGACCATATAAGGCACAGGAATGTATACGTATGTCTTACTTTGATAGCCATCAATACAAAAAGGATAAAGATTGGGCCTGGCGTTACGAACCCCTATCTCATCCATCCAGTAGTTACAGCCCAAGCCTTACTTTCATTAAGTGAAATAGCGCAGGGAAGGGTGGTATGTGGCATAGGTGTAGGCGATAAGACCGGTATGAATATGCTCAACGTTGAGCGAAAGAAGCCCCTTAAGACGATAAGAGAGGCCGTTGAAGTCATAAGGAGGATCACTACTAAGGAGAGCGTAACTCATCAAGGAGATATCTTCAGAGTCTATGGTGCTGGCTTTAGCTTTAAAGCAGAGGCAGTTCCTATCTTCATAGGCGCTCAAGGGCTCAAGATGGCAAGATTGGCGGGTGAAATTGGGGATGGCGTACTTATCAACACTGCCCACCCAAGGGATTTTGAAATAGCGCTAAAACAAGTCGAGTTGGGGGTTAGCAGTTCTAGTAAAGATATGAATAGTCTAGAGATAGCCGTGTTTGCACCTTTATCGATCTCTAATGATGAAAGAAAGGCGCTAACTGTGGCTAAGCCTATAGTAGCCCGTATAGTGGCTGGATGTTCTAACAAAATTTTAAAAGCACATAACATAGAGAAGGGAGATGTAGTAAGGATCAGGGAGGCAATAATGCGAGGGGATCGTGAATCTGCTTACTCTTCTGTCGATTCACGGATGCTAGAAGGCTTCTCCATCTACGGCACTCCCGATGAATGTATCGAGAAGATAGAGGAACTGTTCGATCTAGGGGCAAAGTCCTTCATCGCAGTCATTCCTATGGAGTCTGATTTGGTCGAATCTATAAAGCTGATGAAAGAAGAGGTACTGCCTTACTTTGAGCAAAAGTAAATTATGGTGCTCTCATTACTTTAAAAGGAGTAGTAAATTTGTCGACTGTAAGCAGTTTATCTGATCTTGGCTTCATAAAAAATAGCATGTTTGAAGCAATAGTCTCAACCTATGGGGCGGATGGCATGCCCAATGCAGCTCCTATGGGAGTGATGACCGATGACGTGCACCAATTGATAATAAAACCTTACACCAAATCTCAAACTTATAGAAATATCCTTCTGCGTAGATGTGCTGTAATAAATCTCTCCTCTAACCCGGTGATCTACTATAAGACTGCGTTTAAAGATGCCAACCCTGATAATAAAGTTCCATTCGAATGGTTCGAAAGATCCGATCTGGTCGATGCTCCAAAGTTGAAGAATGTCGATGTATGTATAGAAGCGAAGATAATAAAAGTAGAAGACGTTGAGAAGGACAGAGCCAGAGTTCTATGTAAAGTAGAGAAGATAGATCCTATTGTGAGGGTATATCCAAGGGCTTATTGTAGAGCGCCTTTTGCTGTAAT
>JACGUG010000033.1 GCA_024256285.1 archaeon | reverse complement strand
ATCTTTTTGTCCAAGATCTTTAATAGACTGATAGCGTCATTGAAACAATTTAGAGAGACCATTGCCATTCAAAAGGTTTAAATAAACCTAATATATACCATTGATGTGGTAATAATATGCCAAATAAGGATGAAAGAAAAATCGGAATTAAAATTATTCTACGAATCCCCCTATTTATAATCTTACAAGCTGCGATTTTGTTTGTCTCAGCAGGTCGTATCGATATACTTCGAGCATGGATCTTTGTTGGCATAATTGCTCTACAATACTCGTTAGGATTCTTACTTATGTACAAATATAACCCCGAGCTCATAAATCAAAGGGCCCGTGGGATAAGGCAGGATACCAAATCATGGGACAAAGTCTTGATGCCAGTTGGTATTATCATGTCATATGTTGTGCTTGTAGTAATCGGGTTAGATGTAGGCAGATTTCAGTGGTCAAGTCTGAGTATTGATTTCATGATCGTAGGCCTCATTTTATTTGTCATTGCCGCTACTCTTGGTACCTGGGCAGGTATAACTAACCCCCATTTTGAACCAACGGTTCGAATCCAAAAAGATAGAGGTCATAAAGTGATAACAACTGGGCCATATAAAATTGTAAGACACCCAGGTTATGTTGCAGCAATTCTGTTCCCTATATCATTTTCACTCATTATAGGATCCCTTTATGGGTTAATTCCGGCAGGAATAGTAATGTTATTGTTGATAATCAGAACTTCGTTAGAAGATAAGACCTTACTTAACGAACTGGATGGTTACTCTAAATATGCTCAAAGGGTAAAATATAGACTCGTTCCTGGCATTTGGTAGAAGGTTTTAATTGGAGAACGTAAATGGAGAATAAGCAACAATTTTCACTAAAAAAGATTTCAGAACAAGAAACATCCTACTTTGAATTGCAAGCTGATATGGGCTCCACAAAATATGCTGGGAGTTTAAGGGCCACAAGAGAGCTAATCGAGTTATGTCAAATAAAAAGGGGAGATATGTCTTAGATGTTGGATGTGATATTGTAGTAACTTCTTGCTACATTGCAAAAACATTCGGTTGTAAAGTGGTCGGTATTGACGTTTCTGAGAGAATTATTGATAGATCAAATGGAAGGGCGAAAAGAGAGGGTGTAGAGGACAGAGTTGAATTTAGGGTAGAAGACACACAAAGCCTTCCTTTCGAAGACAACCTTTTCGACGCAGTCATTGGCGAGTTCATAATTGCATTCGTAGAAGATAAGTAAAGAGCTGTAAACGAGCATGTAAGAGTGACAAAGCTAGGAGGATGCATCGGGCTCAATGAGATGACTTGGATAAAGCCCCCTCCTCCAACAGTATTGGTTTCATATTACTCTTGTTCTACTGGTGCTAAACCAGAACTTTTGATGGTTGGAAAGAATTGTTGGAAGGCTCTGGATTAAGAGATAAGGTAGTGAGAACTTACAAATTGAGCGCTCTAAGTGATTTCATTGATAGGATTAGGCAGTTAGGTTTTACAGAATTTTATAAAGTATTGTATAGATTTTTTGTCCTTATTGATCACAAGTTCAGCTTGCAGAAGGTACACAAAAGAAACAGGCGTCCCTCCTAAGAACATTTTAGATTATTTGAGATAGGGGATATATGTTGGAAAGAAATAAACTATCATACTTCCGCTTTTTCAATAATTATTCGAACCACTTCTTTGGGGTCTATGAGGCTTCGTATTGACTTGGGGATTGAGAAGCGATAGTCCGCTCCAATGGCTGCCTCAAGTATAATGGTTTTGCTGTTCGCTTTCAAGATTTTTACACTACTTCTTGGCAAATTATCACCAAAATAATGGTTCATATTAGGTATATTTAAACCCTTTGAATGGTATGTTCTAAATCCTCACTTGATGCTTCAGCCTTTGTAGTCTGAAGGTAATCTTGGGACCTTCTATATCCTTCCCTCAAATCCTCTATAATATCTTCAGGAAATTTCTGCTTGTTAGTTGTCTACCTGTTCTCTATGTCTCCTTTGTGACTCATCCAGAATGTCCGATAATCCCTCAAGACCAAGCCTTTGGACTCTGCAAGTATATTATTATTATTTCCGAATCTAAAATTAGGTGGGCCCGGAGGGATTTGAACCCACGACCGACCGGTATCCCCCTATAGTTATGAGCCGGTCGCTCTAACCAAGCTGAGCTACGGGCCCCAAAAAGAATCGGTCATAGTAATATTTAGATTTTAGGGATGACTAAGGTTTATGTTTGTCTAGACGCAATTTCTAAATGGTCGAATCAAGAAGGAATCGTTGAGAAGTTTATGATAAAAGATGTAGAGAGGTTGATCGAAGCGTATCAGATCAAAAAGGACGAGATCAAAAGTAGGCTTCTAGAGTTCAAAGAAGTATTGGAGGAGTCGGATGAGAGAATCTTTGCTGAGCTTACTTTCTGTTTATGCACGCCACAATCCAGAGCCATAACTTGCTGGGAAGTCATAGATCTGCTTATGAAGAACGATCTTTTGTTCAAGGGAGATGAAGAGCATATCAGACCCTTGTTAAAGGATATAAGATTCGGTGATAATAAGGCGAGATATATCGTCAAGGCAAGGAGATACTTTACTGAAGATAATAGTTTAAAGATAAAAGATAAAATTCGATCATTCGATGATGTACCAAAACTAAGAATGTGGTTGGCAGAAAATATCTTGGGTATGGGGATGAAGGAGGCTAGCCATTTCTTAAGGAACATTGGTCTTGGGGAAGATCTGGCGATACTGGACAGGCACATATTGAAAAATCTGAGGGATTATGATGTTATCTACCAGATTCCTAAATCGATCACCAAAAAGGTCTACATCGATATAGAAGATAAGATGAGGGAGTTCTCAAGGCGAATAGATATACCTATGGACGAGTTGGACTTGCTCTTTTGGTCTGAAGAGACAGGAATGATATTCAAGTAAGTTATGAGGAAAATCTTATACTAAAAAGTCTAAGTCTCGACCTATTAGGGCACGAATTAGCCTTTACCCTAATTTTTACTGTTAGTGAAAACTCATATCATTCCTAGAGTTTTGTTCACCACCGAAATTACAACACATAAAACACACACCGAAAGATTCAAAAGAACAATAAATTAATAAAAACGACTGCCCTTAGTAAAATACCTTCGAATGTCAAGAGGAATTAATTATGAATATAAAATCATCCTACCGTATTGCTCACACACTTGTACTATCTATGATGAGAACTTCTTCTAAAACTGGAATTCAAAAAAGTTTCTGGAGAAGACCGATCATCATAGCGATAGTCGACATTCTTGCATTCTCGATACTTGCAATGATCGTGTTTGCACTTTTATCGTTAACGGGTCTGCCTAAAGTAGTTGACCTATACTTCGTTACGACACAAATATTGATAGGTTTGCCTTCGATAATTCTTTTAATGATAATATTGTATGGTATGATGTGGGAACTTGGCCAAGCCTCTGGGTTGTCTTCTAGCGATGTGGTGAATTGGCTACCTATCAAACCATCTGAATTTGTCCTCGGTTCAGCTATTTCTACTATCTACTATTTGTCGTGGTTATTGGCAGGAGTCTTCGGTTTGACTTTTGCCCTGAGTCTCTGGGCTGGCTTGATATGGACATGGACTCTTTTCGTCATGCTAAGCCTTGTTACTGCATTTATTGGGGCTTTCGTAGTTGAAGTTCTGCGCGCTGTAATGAACAGAGTCTCATCGACTTTTTATAAACGTGGGGGTAGGTCGGCGATATTCGGCCGTCTAGTCATCACCGTTTTGTTTCTTGTCTTATTCATGATGATCTTCCAAGTGAATTATATTTACGCAATATTGGAAGCCATAGCATCAGGAGTCACCTTTCTGTGGTTCTTCCCACCCGTATGGCCTTCTCTAGCTATGATCAATGCTTTGGTGGCTAACATTCTTGGATCTCCTTACAATGGCGCTTTAAGTCTTGGCTATGGCGCTTTAAGTCTTGGATTTGGCTTAACGTTGTTCTGGGCTAGTCAGAGGCTAAGAGCAAAGTACTGGGTACCTGCCGAAGTTTCTATCAGAGTGACAACTTCCAAGTATGCCCCGACAACAAAGGGGTTCCTAGGGCGCCTTGGCTTCACTTCGATAGAAGCTGCCCTGATCAGGAAGGATTTCAAGTCCTTAACACGTAGAAGAGAGATGACTATGTTCATAGCGTTACCCATATTTTTAACGATCATATATGCCGCTATTCCCATAGAAGAAATCGAAATCCTCTCTCTCATGCTCTTGCTAGGCCCTATCGTCTTTGCCGGTTCTCTTTCACTCGCCAGCATTGGAGCGGAGGGGGATGCACTCTGGAACATATCCTCTAAACCGATTCAGGAAAGGGAGATTACCAAGGCGAAGTTTACTTTCGTTCTTTTGCCTTCTTTGATCGTACTTTTCGCAGTAATAGGATTGTTGGTCGTCCTGACGCAACCCAGTATAAGTTTTCTTATATCCTTCACTATTGTGGCGTTGTGTCTCTTGGTGGAATCTGCATTGGTAGGTTTAGCAGTTGGATCCAGATATCCAGACTTCAGGGTCATCCCTCGTAGTCGTTTCTTCAGACCTATGGGATTACTGATATTCTTTTTTATGTATGGAGCGGTAGCGGCCTCGACCATAATACCCTCGGTTATTTACATAATATTTCAACCTCAAATGCTGATTCTGCCAGTAGTCATTTTCATTACAATACTTGTAACAGGTGTTATCTGTTATGCCGCATATCGATTCGCATTATCGGGAGTCTCGGCGATTCTTAAAGAGTACTCAATCTAAGTTATTATCAAAAGCTGGATCTTGCATTTAGTCCGAATGATCTTCTCATAAAGTTCGGTCTTCGATTCATAGAAAGGCTGAGTAGCCTCAAATAAGGAAAGCCGATCCATGACATACTTGAAGTTATCTAGTTGATATCACTCATTGATGGCATACCATAGAAAGAAGCAACAATACTCCGGCCCACTTTGAAGTTTCTTTAAATTTATAGAGTCGCCAGATTAGAGCAGAGCTTTGACGATCTCTTTAATATCTCCTGTTCCCGTCAACTTAAGAAAGGCATCTTCAAGACCCGATCCTGGCATGCCAGCAAGTTCACGCAACTGTACCGGTGTTCCGATCGCTAGGACTTCACCTTGAAACATTATCGTCAGCCTGTGGCAGATCGCTTCGGCTATCTCCAAGACATGTGTGCTGAAGATAGTCGCAACTCCCTCTCTTGATAGCCCATTGATGAGGTCCTTCATTATCCTAGCAGACTTTGGGTCGATATTGCTGAGAGGTTCGTCAAGAATGAGCAACTTAGGTTTGTGCAAGAGTGCAGCAATGATAGTTATCTTCTGCTTCATCCCTTGAGAATAGCCACTTATCATTTCATTCTCTCTACCTTCCAACTCCAAAGCTTCTAAGAACTCTCTGATACGACTCCTTTTCGTATCGGCGTCGAGTCCATGAATGTCTGCGATGAAATCGAGATACTCTATCCCAGTCAGGAACTCGTATAAGCGTGGAGATTCAGGCACATAACCTACGATCCTTCTTACTTCTGTAGGATCCTTCTCGGGACTCAATCCATTGACATATATACTTCCTGCATCAGGTCTAATGAGTCCCAGAATCATCTTCATTGTTGTACTCTTTCCTGACCCGTTCGGTCCAAGAAGCCCGTGAACTTCTCCTTTTTTCACATCGAGACTCAAGTTACGAACGGCCTTGATATCCCCAAACGATTTGCTCAGAGAATCGATTATGAGCGCATCAGATTCGGTGCTCATGAGCTTGTCTCCTACAAGAGACTTCAGAAACAGGCTCGAATATATATGTTACCTAGCATTCTTTAGATTCGATAAGATCCTATTATATTATCATGATCAAATAGCGGATAATCAGAAGAAAATTATGGTGATGAGAACCCAATGAATAGGTTTAATTCTTTCATCTCTCCAGTATAATTTTTCAGCTTCCTCTTAATTGTTTTCGATATTCAAGATAAGAATATTTCTTTCGGTAGATTCGCAACCGAACTTCCTTTTTAGCCACGTTTCTGTTCTCTTCTCAAGTCTTCTAACCCTATTGGAGCAGGGGACGGGCTAAACCCTATTTTTGCCATTAGTTGATTATATGGAGGAGTTTAAAGAACGCCGTAGCCTCTCTATCACGCAAGTAAGTGCTACCAAAAGGGTAAAATATCATCCTCTAGATTGAATTTTTGGTGCTCCGGTGGTGTAGCCAGGACAAGCATAATGGCCTTATCTCATCTCAAGATGGGAGGCCAATCGAGCCATTGATCGCGGGTTCAAATCCCGCCCGGAGCATCAATCAATCGTAAGACAGAGCATAAAAGCCAAAAGGATGGTTTATGTTGTAAACTCCATGCAAAAACACCTCGATAATACAAGAGTGATACTTTACACAGGGAAAGGAGGTACGGGCAAGTCGGTAATGTCTTGCGCTACAGGGCTCAAGATAGTTGAGATGGGGTATGAAACTCTTATAATATCTTCAGACCCAGCACATACGCTAGGAGATGCACTAGAAAAGAGCAGAAGAGATTGTTAAAAGGGAAAAGGTTCAAGTAGAGTGAAATCAATTGGTAGAATCTTATCCAACCAACCTTAGGCTAGAAAGAAGCTTCAGATATGCTGCTTCATCCTTCTTCTCTTTATAATTCTTTATCGAATCTATTATCGACTTCTCATCTTTTATGCCCAGTACTCCTCTCAATCTCTTCGCCATAGGTCCCCCTATAAACAGGTATTGTGTCGCTTTTGTTACATTTGCAACTCTTCGATTCATGCTGGCGCTCTCAAAGTCGATCATTACAGGCTTTTCAGACACGATTATATGCTTCTTCAAGTTGCTCAATTCTCCGTGATCCAACCCTAATTTATCCAAGGCGTAGCATTGATCCAGTATATCTCTAAGGACTGTACGGATTCTTCTGATATCTTGCTTTTCTATACTCTTTAGCCAGTCCAAGATACTATAGCCATCGATGAACTCCATTAGACTAAAATTCTCCGTTACACCGAACAACTCTGGTCCTACGCCGACAGAATTGGCCATCAATTGCATCTCAGCCTCTCTAGCCATGGAATCCCTGTTCGCATCCATCCTCCTGATCTTTAAGGCCGATACACCGAATTCGGTCACGGCTTTCACTACGATGCTTACACAACCCTTTCCAGCAACCCCTAGTCTGCCTATCTTCGTTCTGCCTTCGAACAATATTCCTTTTACTTCTAGATTTTTGAGTTCTTCAATCCGTTTACGTGAAATCTTCAAATCTGGCTCAGGATAACATAAAACTCTCACATAAGGTTCATTGATCAATTCATCTATCTTCACTAATTTTAAGGGCGTATCTGACAATTATTTTATCACACTCTCTATCTGGTATAACTGTTGTTCTGATCTATTAAACAGTTTAAAGATATCCTGATACTCCAACACCTCGAAGATGATTTTCTAGTCGACGAAGCAAAGGATTTGCTAGACCGTGATTTCTACATAACTCTTACTTAATTTGATTAGAACGCCCATCGAAGATTCGGAAGCGCTTATAAAATTTATATGCTCATCGGATAATTTCATATATGAAATATTGATATAATAAGATCATGATCGTTAAGGAGGGAATCGATCGTCAAAGAGGGAAATAGCATATGAAGACTATTGTTTCCATGGGTAGAGGGGGCACTGGTAAAACGAGTTTTGTCGCCCTTATGACCAAATATTTCATAGAAATAGGCGAACGTCCCTTGCTTCTGGTGGATGTGGACCCAGACCAGAATCTTGGAGAAGCAGTTGGGTTAGATTTAAACGAAGAGGGCAAGAAGACCATATCTGAGTTACTTATAGAAACTTTTTTGGAGGAAGGAGGCACAACAGTCGGGGTACCTCCTCCAGAGAGAATAGAGAATAGGATTTGGGAAGAGGGATTACATGAGGGAGAGTATTTTGATTTAATTGCCGTTGGACCAAAATGGATAGAGGGATGCTACTGCCTACCCGATGCTGCGTTAAAAAGATCGCTAGAAAGATTAACGAAGACCTACAGATACATGCTTATCGATTCCCCTGCTGGATTTGAACATTTGAATCGAAAGATAACCTCGAAAGTAGACGACATAATCGACATAATTGATCCTTCTAAAAAATCCTTCGACCATGTAAAAAGATCATACAGAATCGCAAAAGAGGTGAAGATAGACTTCGAGAATTTTTACGTTGTTGGAGGTTATAGATTTCGAGAAAGCCTAGAGGAAGAGGTTAAGAGAAGGACGAATCTGAAGTATCTGGGCAAAATTGCTTATGATAAGAATGTTGAGGATTTTATCTTGAATGGAAAGTCCTTGCTCGAATTACCAGCTTCATCTCCAGCATACTCCTCAGTAAAGGAGATTATGAGGAAGGCAGGATACCCTTGAGCCTTGTTTACATGATCAGGTAAATCGGAATTGAGAGACTAAATAAGATAGGATAGAATAGGGAAGACAGACAGATTGTTAAGTCTTTAATTTGAATTTCTCTTTCAAACTAACTAACTAACTAACATAACATTACGAACTTTAGATATTTATTCTACCTAGCTACTTAATAGAAAAGGTGTAGCAAATGGGGTGGGAGAGAACTTTAGACTTTTACGGCTCGCTGATCGAAAAAAGGCTCAAGAGTTATTTCTCAGATCTGATTCAAAGGGCAGAGAAATACCATCCCTTCATAGAAGGAGTTTATGAGAACATCTGCGAGTATTCCCTCAGAAAGGGAAAGAGGCTTGCTTCATGCAGTACTCTGTTATCTTACAAAGGATATGCTGACGATATAAATGAAGATATATTGAATGTATGTGTAGGAATAGAACTTTACAGGCACTGTATACTTGTACATGACGATCTTGTGGACAAGGATAACTTCAGAAGAGGCGGGAAGTCTTTTCATAAGATTTTTTCAAAATTTTACGATAGAAGGTTTGGAGAAGGAGTAGCTGTCTTTGGAGGCGATCTTATCTTCGGTTTAGCTTTGAGATGCATACTGAAGTCTGGATTCCCTGTTGAAAAGATAGAGAAAGTCTTAAACTTACTTGTAGAAGGCTACTGTGAAGTCAATGAGAGCCAGATACTCGACCTTCTATTCGAGCATACAGACCCTGATATAGATGAGTGGTCTGAGATGGTTCATAAAAGGGCTACATCTCTCTTTAAAGCATCCATTCTTACTGGTGCCATTCTTGGAGGTGCCCCTGAACACGATATAAACTTGCTGATGGAGGTTGCAGCAAACATCGGTTATTCATTCGATATTCAAGATGACATCATAGATACCTTCGCCACAAAAGATCAGTATGGGAGGAAGCCTGGAAGAGACATAATCCTTGGGAAGAAACCGCTTCACATAATAGTCATGCGCCAAAATGCGAGCAAAGATGAACTAAATCTGCTAAACTACATTGAGCAAAGAGGATACATCACAAGGGCACAGCTTGAATCCATTAAAGATTCTATCAGAAGGACTGGAGCACTTAAGGTTGCAAAAGAAGAATCGATAAGGCATGGAGAAATTGCGAAGAATCTGATCGCTCAGACATATATGAGTAATGAGATAAAAGACTTCTTCTCCTCTTTCGTTCAATACATAGAAGAGAGTCTAGATTGGTATAAATAAATAAAGATGGACTATAAGGAAAGGTTATTTGTGAGTGTTTTTTATTAAATTGGAGAGATATGGGTGGAGTTAAGAAGAGATCGATAGCCAAAGTTGAGAAGGCCCGATCTATAGATAGGAGGAAAGAAAGGGAGAGAGATGTAAAAGCGCCTGTCAAAAAGGTAAAGAGAGAGATAGCGATGCCAAATATCGATGAAGAGCAAGCCATCAAGGTGTTTAAGCCTATGAAAGCCATTACAGTTTACAGCACAGCCAAGGCCTTCAACATAAAGGCATCGGTAGCATCTATGCTTTTGAGGAGTCTAGAATCCAAGGGAATCTTAAAAAAGTTCGGCGGGCATAGTGGGCACTTCGTCTATACTATTGTCGATGCAAAAAAATCCTGATGGATTCATCTTGCCTAAGTCAGAATTTATGCTACAACTTCTATCTTTGAAGAAAGCAGATCGAAATTATTAAGCAAAAATCATCCTACTCTAGAAGATTGGCAGGTAGCATATTTAAATTTAGGGACTGTTTACTTAGAGCGCATTAAGGACAGATCGATCACTCTGTGAGTAAGTTATCCAGTTGATGTTAGATGTATCTACTCCCGCCAGGTTGAGTGGACTCTTCCCATTGTGCTCCCTCTTCTTGCATGATGAGAAGGGTTTGAATCTGTAATGCATCACGATGAGTTTGAGCGAGTTCCTTGCTGTTCTGACTCTTTTGTAGCCACGTATCATCTTCAGCCTCATCTCGATCTTGTCATTGACGCTCTCCGCTATGTTGTTGCTCCTGAACGCATCATCGACCCTGAAGTGCGTTATCAACCGCCCATAGTTCTCCTTCAGAGAGCTTATCACGTAACTTGACTTCTTGTCCCTAAAGTATCCCTTCCTTGATGTCAGCTCATTGAAAGCCTCTGTTGATTCATCCTCGCTGCTCGCATACAGGATGCTTCTCACAATCCCCTTGAGCTCCTCCTGCTTCGGAGTCCTCTTCAGCTTCGGCATGGTTCTATCAACTATCCGTTCGAAGTGAGTGCAGCAGAGCTGTATGGGAGCATATGGGAAGACATCCTCTACAGCTTCCCTCCAAGCTGGGTCGAGGTCTATCACCACCTCCTTTGGATCATCGTAGCCTATCTCATCCCTAACCTCTTCGAGGAATGGCTTGATGGAGGGACAGTCCTCATGCTTGACGAGCCTCCAATCCACGACATCCTGAGTTCCCAGATCAACAGCCATCAGCAGAACCCATTCATCACCATGGATCTTGATCACCTTACCGTCGCATCCAAGCATACCAGACCATCGTGGATTGAGCTCCTTCACTACGGTTACCGGACCCTTGCATCCTCTTCCCAAGGCATCTATTATCCTGAATATCCTTCCATAACGCATCTTGCGGTTGATGGAGTCCGCTGTCCTCCTGTAGGAGCCCCTTGTGTCGAAATACGTGTTCACCAACTTGATGATGAAGCGTGTGCCATGGTGTCCTCTGCGATATGCGGCCTGAACCCATCTCCGACAGTCAGCGCATTGATACCGTTGGACACCATGCTGTTTCCCTCTCAACCATAAGCGAGTGGACCTGCAGTACGGACACTTCTCGGGCCACAGGCAACGAATAGCTACAGGAGAGTATTTCTATGCGCTACAAGTAAACACTCGGGAAATTTCGCTGTTTGGCATCTGCTGCATGGCCACGACTCTAACCCTTCAAAGGGTTCGGGCTGTGCCTAGATTTGCTTAAAAAAAGAAAAAAGAGGTTGTTAGGTTGCTATCCTACGACTTTTTTATGACATCTTCGACTGGTTGAATTAATTGCAGGTTATTCAACTAGTTTCATCGCTTCTTCTCTAGGAACTGCGACAAGAGTTTCAGTTGATTCTATGTCTCCAACCCTCATAGCCGTTTTCATTGCTATCTTCTCATCGGGTGCTTCGAATATTACGACAACATCGTATCTCCCCAGTGTATAATAAATATTCAGATACTTGACACCTTCTTTAGTCGCTCTTTGTATTGCCTTTGTGGCTTCAGCAATACTTTCCTTTGTAAGCTTCTTCCTCACTTTACAAAGTTTTATGAAAATCATCTTTCATTGCCCCAATACGATAGTATCGCCCCTGCTATAAAAGCATTTTAGAACACATTTGTCACTTGTATTTATGAGACAGAACACTTGAGTGATTCACAAAAACAATGAGCCTAAGTGGCATTCGAAAACATTGGAAGAGCAAGGCATTCCTCGAACAGATAGCATTTTTGGGCGCTGAATAGTCACGTGTTGAGAGTGCTGAGTTGAGCAGGAAAGTCTATTTACTCTCAAGAGTCGTGAAGCTCTTTGACACCTTCAGCGTTTGTAATAATCAATTTCTATGCGCTACAAGTAAACAGTCGGTAAATTTAATATAAACACTTGCATCAACTACATATATCGATAGAGATAACGTCTCCTGCCCCTGCCTTCATAAGCACATCTAGCCCCGAGGTTATCTTACCTAAGTAGTTGATGGGCATTGCCACTTCACAGTCCTCAAGAAAGAAGCACAAAGCTCCATTTGAAGATAAAAATCCTAGATCCCCTTTCTGAAACTTCTTTCTCGCCTTTTCCATACCAGCGATAATCCCTAGAACAACGTAGACAAACCGATCATTGAATCTTATCGCCCTTCCCTGTAGGGGCATCTTCCTTAGTAGAGAGTTCAATGTGATAGGAGCGAGATGGCGGAAGACTTCACCTTCAGCCTTCCCTTTCCCATGAACTTCTATCTTGATGTTCAACTTGGAAACCGAGGTCTGTGGCTCCATGATAGAGACGATCTCATTTACATTTAAATTTCTATCGATCAGAATATCCAAAAACTTTATTTATCAATACTTTTTGTTGTCTTTGGTTTCAGGGGATC
>JACGUG010000032.1 GCA_024256285.1 archaeon | reverse complement strand
CCACTGGCCTATTTCGCCCAAGAGATAGGTGGAGAATACGTATCAGTGAGGCAGCTTATACTCAACAACATGGAGGTACACTCTTGGCAACCATCCACTTCGGACATATTAGCTGCCGATGAGGCCGATATAATAATCTACAATGGTGCAAACCTCGACCTCTGGATGGAGACAGATATATTACTTACTCTAGGTACAAGCAATAAGATCATCGTAGAGACCACGGAAGATGTAAAGCTTCTCGAGACAGAAGCCAACCACGAGCATGACCATGACCATGAACTCCATGACCCCCATACATGGATAAGCCCCTTCATAGCTAAACAGCAAGCTCAAAAGATATATGAAGCTCTGGTCCAAAAAGACCCAAGTCATGAAGAGTACTATACTGAACGATGGGAAGACCTAAGGGCAAGGTTCGAGGAGTTGGACGACGACTACATGGAAGGTCTCTCAAACACACAGAAAGAAGCAATCTTTGTCACCCACGCCGCCTTTGGCTACCTCGCTGAGAGATACGGCTTCGAACAGCACGGCGTAATCGGTATATCTGCCGACGAACAGCCAAGCACCTCAGTAATCGCAAGCCTGGTGGAAATGATGATCGACCACGAGACCTACGTGGTCTACGTTGACCCGGTTTACTCAGATGAATACGCCCAGACCCTCAAGAGTGAACTGGAAAGCCGTGCCGGCCATTCAGTCCAGATCTTGAAGCTCTACTTTATGCTCGGCCCTATTGACGGCATGGACTACTTCGAACAGCAGGAGAAAAACTTGGAGAACTTAAAGATAGGCCTTGAAGCTTCTTGAAAACGGATAAAAACTGAAATGTAGGTATTGGAAAAATAAACGGGAGGATCAGATGGAAGAAGACAAGACTCCAGTGTTAGAAGTTAGGAACGTCAACGTGGCTAGATCCAACGCTCTAGTAATCGAAGATGCCAATTTCACAATCCAATGGGGAGACTATGTTGGGATAGTGGGTCCTAATGGGGGAGGCAAGACTACCCTTTTACTCGCCATCTTGGGCATCATACCTAGGCAAAGAGGGGACATCCGTCTCTTCGGCGAGGATATAGACTCCTTCTCTCACTGGGAGAGGGTCGCCTATGTGCCACAAGGTGCTATCAAATTCGATCCTCATTTTCCCATAACTGCAAGAGAGCTAGTGGCCTTGGGTCGGGTGAACCAAGGAAACATAGGAAGGAAGCTCAAGCGAGAGGATTGGGAAGCAGTGGATGAGGCCCTAGATTTTATGGGTATATCGGATATCGCAAACAAGAGGATAGGACAATTATCCGGAGGACAGAAGCAGAGGGTCTTCGTGGCCAAGGCCTTGGTAAGGAAGCCCGAGATAATCTTCTTGGACGAGCCTGTGACTGGTGTGGATGCTAGTACTCAGGAGAAATTTTACAAAAAATTGAGTAACCTCAATACTGAGAAAGACATCACCATCCTAATAGTGTCCCATGACCTAACGGCTGTGTTCTGCCGAATGTCCAAGGTCATGTGTGTGAACCGGGAGGTTAACATCTCTGAAATAACGGATGATTTGGAACCAAATGAAGTTTTAAGGAAGGCTTATGGTGAGCACTTCCACTTCGTCTTCCACAAGCATAAATGTGAGGTGGTTTTCGAAAATGACTGATTCGGCTCTGTTCGATATTCTCGGATTGTTGGGATACCAGTTCTTCCAATACGCACTCTTGGGTGGCGTGATAGTAGCTCTGGCCTGTGCATGGGTTGGACTTTTCCTCATATTAAGGAAGGAGGCCATGGTAGGAGATGGGATAGCACACACTGCATTTGGGGGCATAGCCCTGGGACTGTTCTTGAACATCAACCCTCTTCTGACCGCTCTACTGATTTCGACCCTAGCAGTCTTGGGTATATCTTACATGAGAAGAAAGGGGCTGGCCCAGTCTGATTCCGCTATAGCCGTAATGTTGACCCTAGGATTCTCCACGGGTCTGATTATAATAAGCATAGCTGGCGGATTCAACGTTGAGCTTTTCAGTTATCTCTTCGGTTCGATTCTCACCATCGATCAAGGAGACCTATTAATTGTATCGATACTAGGGATATTCACGATCCTCTTTCTAGGAGTTTTCTACAAGGAACTCCTTTCCATAACCTTTGACGAAGAAGACTCGAGATTGATGGGCATTCCTGTTAGGCCGCTATCGATAGCATTCAACCTACTGGTAGCTATTACCATCGTACTATCCATAAAAGTAATAGGGATAATTCTTGTAGTCGCTCTTTTAGTCCTTCCTGGGCTTTCAGCTCTACAACTCAATCTTTCCTTCAAGGGGACAACTCTGGCCGCCATAGGTTTCGGAATCCTCAGCATGATTTCGGGCATATCTCTTTCAGCCATCTACAACGTGGCAACTAGCGGTGTAATCGTCTTTACCTCAGCGGGCTTTTTCTTGTTCACAGCTATATATAAGAGGCTGGGATGAAGGGGCAAAAACAAAGGCAGAACGGCAATGAGTGATTTTGCCTGAAATATTACAGTAGGAATTTGTACAAGCTCATAACACCTTTCCTGAGAATACTAAGATGAAAGGAATAGAGTCACCTTTCGGAAGCTCGGATAACAAGAAGAATGGCAGTATCTAAGGGCAAGTATCCCTGTAAACCGAAACTTCTATTCTTCCTTCGACTACCACCAACAGATAAAAACTCCCGAAATAGTTAGCAGAACCAATTTGACGGTTATCCAAGTATCTCTTCAGTCTTCTGTGCTATAGCCTCAGCCATCTCAGACAGCTTAGCCTTCCCACCTAGATCGTAGGTCACTACCTTCCCTTCAGCTATAACATCGTTTGTAGCCTCGAATATAGCCTTCGAAGCCCTTTTTTCTCCAACGTAATCCAGCATCCATGCTCCAGAAAGTATAGTGGCTGTAGGATTCACTTTGTTCATCCCCTTATACTTGGGTGCGCTACCATGGGCAGGTTCAAACATAGCATAATTCTCCCCAATATTTGCAGAGTATACGCAACCTATACTCCCTATCAGACCAGAAGCTTCCTCAGAGATTATATCCATAAATAGGTTCGTACTCAAGATTACATTCTGGTTGAACCTTTGAGGGTTCTTGACAAGTTGCTGAGCGAAGTTATCTATAAAGTAATCGTCCACTGTAATCTCAGGAAAATCCTTTGCTACATCTTCTACGACCTCTCTGAATAGCCCATCAGTCTCTTTCAAGATGTTGCCCTTCGTTATTACAACTACCTTCTTCCAACCTTTCTCTCTAGCCAAATCAAACGCATACCTTGTGACACGCCCCGATGCCCTCCTACTGATCTTTCTTATAGCAATGGCTACATCATCGAAACGGAATTCTATGCCTATGTAGAGACCCTCTGTTGCTTCACGGACACATATGAAATCGACATCGCCGAGGGGGCCACTTGTATTCGGAAAGGTCTTTATCGGTCTCACATTTGCGAATAGGTTAAACTTCTGCCTTATACTCACTGCAACGCTTTTCGGGGTCTCTGGCTTTGGTATCGTAGTAGTAGGACCTTTGAAACATGCTGCCGATTTCTCAAGTATTTCCCAAGTTTCAGGCGGTATGAAAGAATCACCACCATGTTTCTCCCACCACTCTAACCCTGCATCACATGGTACTAAGTCTACATCAGCCTTACTTGCCTTCAACACCCTTATCATTGCATCTACTAACTCTGGACCTGTACCGTCACCACGAATTAAAGCAACTTGCCTTCCCATACGGCTTCATCGAACCCTCCATATCACTAATAGTTAAGCTTTATGTAATGATGCTCATAAAAATGTGAAAATTGTATACCCTTTCTCTTTATTATTACAAATTAAAATAATTGAATCAGTAAAGTATCTCAAATGTTGTGAATTTACCTTCATATTTTCCCAATTTTACACTTACATCTGTCACTTGAGCGCTAGGGGGCCCCCCTCTACACCATTGCAGCATCTCTAACACTTTATCTCTTTCACCTTCAAAAACCGCTTCAACACGACCATCCCGAAGATTTCTTACACACCCCTTCAAACCAAGCTTTAATGCCATCTTTCTTGTATTGGATCTGAAGAAGACTCCTTGTACAAGACCTGAAATGTAGACTTGGGCCCTTACCTTATCCATTTCGAATCTTGGCCATTACCACGGGAATCTTCTAAACTTTTTGTAATACTCTACAAGGCCACCAGCTTTGACCATCTTCTCCAAAAATTCGGGTTGTTTCTCTACATCTATAATCTTTTCTTTTGATAAGTTCTTGGCGATTCCTTTACTCAAATCTACTTCTATTATGTCACCTTCATCGACCTCTTTTGAAATGCCTTCGCAGACAAGCACTGGCAATCCTATGTTAATGGCATTTCTATAGAATATCCTTGCAAAGCTCTCTGCTATGACTGCGGATATTCCACAAGCTTTGATAGAGACAGGAGCTTGCTCTCTACTTGAACCACAACCAAAATTCCTACCTGCAACGATGAAGTCGCCCTTCTGAACCTTCTTCGAGAACTCTGGATCGATGCCCTCCATGCAATGCTTAGCCAACGTTTTTGGGTCGATACTCCTTGCCTTGTGTTTGTAAGGTATGATGATGTCTGTATTAACATCATCCCCGAACTTCCAAGCTCTTCCCTTCAAAACATCACCTTAAGTAGTCCCTTGGATCAGTAATGGCTCCTTTGATAGCCGATGCAGCAACCGTTGCTGGAGAGGCCAGATAAACTTTCGACTCCGGGCTGCCCATCCTCCCTATGAAGTTTCTATTACTACAAGATATGCAAACTTCACCACACCCGAGTACGCCGCAATGAGTTCCAACACAAGCCCCACAAGTCGGAGATGTTATAGATGCACCAGCTTGCAGTAGAGTTTCTATGACCCCACTCTCTAAAGCTGCCTTGTAGACGAGCTTCGATGCTGGAGTGACTATCAGCCTCACACCTTCCTTTACCTTTCTGCCTTTGAGTATCTCTGCAGCTATCTTAAGGTCTTCAAATCTGGCATTCGTACAACTTCCTAGAAACGCTTGATCTATAGGTTGCCCCTCAACGTCTCTTACAGCTTTGACATTATCGACGTTATAAGGCAATGCTACATAAGGCTCCATCTTTTCAACATCTTCCTCTACGATCTTGGCGTATACCGCTTCTTTTCCTGAATGAACTCCTAACATAGGTTTCCTCCCCATCTGCATCAAGTATTCTTCTGTCACTTTATCCATCTCTACAATCCCTGCTTTAGCCCCAACTTCTGTGCTCATGTTACATAGAGTTGCCCTTGAACTAATCGTGAAATCTTTTACAGTACTACCAGTGAATTCTATCGCCTTATAATTTGCTCCTTCACAAGAAATCTTGCCTGCAATGTAAAGGATAAGGTCTTTGGCGAATACGCCTCTTGGCAATTTACCATTAAATATGATCTTTATAGATTTAGGGACCTTCAGCCAGATCCTACCACTTGCAAATACAGCAGCTATCTCCGTACTTCCTACACCTGTGGCAAAAGCACCTAAAGAACCTTGAGTAGTAGTATGAGAATCTGCGCCTATTATCAGCATACCTGGTACCACAAAGTGCTCTAGCATATATTGATGGCAGATGTTTCCTTCTTGTATGTGGCATCCCTGTTCCATGGCAAACTTTCTCATGATGGAATGGAAATCGGCTATCTGTTCGGAAGAAGCGGGATAAGTATGGTCTATATGTAGTATGACTTTGTTGCTATCCCAGACCTTTTCTATTCCTAATTCACCAAGAACCTTTATGGCTAAAGGAGCAGTTCCATCATGAGCCATGGCGAGATCGACTTGTGCGACTATCATATCATCAGTTGATGCCACCTTTCCAGATTCATCACATCTTTTTATAGAGAGGATCTTCTCAGCGAAAGTCAGCCCTTGGTCAGCCAGAATCTTATCCTGGAAATCTTTGTCGATCGTGCTCACGTACTGCATTGTAAAAACCCTAATTTGGGGGGTTGATAAATTCTTCGTTACAAAATGAATGCTCTCCTAAAGTGAACGTTAAAAGTTCAGAATTTATATTCGTAGATCATAGAAAATGTCATCTGCGAACCTTCAAGACTTCTTTATAGATTTTTATGAAACTAAAGAAGATTTAATCTCTCACCCTACGACTCGTCAGTAAAGGTTTGGCCATCAAGGCTGAGATAAAGCCAGCCATGAAGCCACCTATGTGAGCCCAGTAGGCAACGCTACCCCCACCTATTAGAACGTATAGAGGTTGTAGTACGAACCAAAAACCTATGAATACTATCGCAGGCACCCTGATTATTCTGATGAAGTAGAAGAGTATGGCTACGCTGATTACCCTTGCCCTTGGGAAGAAGACAAGATATGCGCCCAATACGCCTGAGATTGCTCCAGATGCACCTATAGCAGGGATGAATACATCTATCCCATCGAACATTACTGTAACGTAAGAATGGGCAAGACCCCCTATAACTCCAAAGGCTAGATAGAGGAAGAGGTATTTTACATGCCCAAATCTGTCCTCTATATTGTCTCCAAAGATGAAAAGGTAGAGCATATTGCCGAAGATGTGGAAGACGTCAGCATGGAGGAACATCGATGAGAAGAGGGTGAAGAGCCTCTCCCCCATCATCACAAAGATAGGTATCTCCCCATAATCAAATATAATGCGTTCATAAGAACCTGAAGAAATCTGCCATATGAAGACTAAAACGTTGATCGAGATCAGTGACCATGTAATGAAAGGCTTGGTGCGGGTGGGATTTTCGTCATATAATGGGAACATGATCCTTCACCCTTTCAAGTCTTGAGTAATAAAGCGTAATAGACATGCATGCCAACATCCATCCTCGGTCCATCTATATCGAGCTAAAGTTTGATTAAGGTATTCCATAATTTGTAACAACCTTATTTTTTATCAATTATTATACCTTTGACCAAGTTAAAGAAAAATTCAGCAATTTTCCTAAAAATAGCATGGGCACCAATTTCAAATATTTGATCAATGAGTATTAGATATCCGATATTCATTTTTCTATTAATTCTGTCTAAAACTTTTTAAAACTTATACAACATAAAATATTGGCATGGGCTTCACAGAGGAAGAGGTCAAGAGGGCGGCAGAACTCAGACTGTGGATAGAAGAAAGGATAGCTGAGTTAGAGGGCGAGATCGAAAAATTAAGAGAAGCTTTGGCAATTATAGATAGTATATTGCGCGTGACGAGCTTCAAGGTAGCATCGGAGCTTGCCCCTGAGCCTAGCGTTCAAGCAGAGCCTGTTGCCATCGTCGCTGAAAAGTTAAAGCCTCCAGAACCAGAAGTCAAAGAGGTTCAACCCCTTAAAAGGTCTAAAGATGGTTACTTGATGGGGAATGTATACGTATCCGACTTCAAGATGGTGATAGTCCCTGCAAGTGATGTAAGATTAGAAGTTTCGATTCCACCTTTTGAATCCTTCTTCATCAACAGAATACTCGAAGGGATGAAGAACAAGGATGAAGAAAGTGTATCTAAAGGTAAAATCAAGGCCGAAGATGTGATAAGGTATGCCATTGAAGAGGAGAATGGTGTAATCAAGAAGATAACAGTGGAAAATTATAGAGATAAACGTAGACTGAATGAAATTATCAACACAGTGATATGGACTTTTACTAGAATGCTGGAGAAGACCGAGTAGAGAACATAGACAAAAGCAAGATCACGAATGTTTTAGGCGTTTGAAGACAAGCAAATTTATATTCCTCTAAATCTACTCAAATCTGCACTAGAAATGCCTAAAGCGAAAAAGCGTAGAAAGGTTAAAGACAAATGGCGTGGAAAGCAGTGGATAGAAGTTGAAACTCCGCAGATCTTTGGGGGGACACCCATCGCCCGTGTGCCCGTTACAGACCCTGAAAAGGCTTTAGGAGGGGTTTTGGAGACTACGCTCTTCGACCTAGTCAAACAAGACCCTCAACAATACACCAGAAAATTGTACTTCCAGATCATGAAGGTGGAGGATGATCGCGCCCTTACCATACTGAAGGGTCAAGAATATTCAAGGGATTACTTAAGAAGCCTCATTAGACGTGGCTCATCTATGGCGGACATGATCTACGATTACACGACTATGGATGGCTTCAAGGTCAGGATCTACGTTATGGCTCTCACACGATCTAGGGTCAACTCTTCTAAGAAGCATGCTATAAGGGAGATTGCCCACAAGATCGTTAGCGAGAAGGTTGCGAATATGACTTACGACCAACTCGCTCAAGAAGTTATTTACGGTAAGATTGGATCGGACATATATGATGAAGCAAAGAAGATCACACATATAAGGCATCTAGGCGTGAGGAAGATGAAGCTTCTATCTATAGGGACGCCAAAGATAAAAGTTGAGCAAGTTACGCCTGTTAGCTAAACCGTTTTCAACGATTTTTTGCTGAGCCACGGCTATATTATCACAATGATTATGCCAAAGATCAGTAGCAATAGAGATAGGGTGATCAGCGAGTAGGTAGTGTGCTTTCTGGCTGCAGCTTTCTCATAGTACCTCCTTGGCGTGACCCCTTTCATCCAAAGTATCAAAACGGAACCCAACTGAAGGCCAAGAAGGTTGACAAATGTCAGTAGCATGGCCCCAAAGAAGATACCCATGTCCATCAGAGCCAGCCCGATCCCGGTGACTGCAGCTGGTGGCAATAGCGCAACGGCTACAGCTACCCCTACAAGTATCTCAGGTATTGCGATGACCAGAGCCAGCCCCCCAGCAAAGCCCAATATGACCGCTATTCCGATATCGGTCAACGATACAGTAGTACGGATCGTGATCTGTGAGGTCAATGGCAATTGGATAAAAAAAGATGCAATGTATGTCATGGAAGCAGATAATAACCCAACAGATAGTAAGAGCATGGTAATTGAGAATAGGCTCTTGATCAACTTTTCAACCCTTCCAAGAATGGCGTTGACTGCAAAGGCGCTGATCGGACCGAGTAATGGTGATAACAACATCGCACCTATAACTATTGCAACGTTATCCAAGAAAAGCCCAGCAAGAACGACTAGAGTCGCAAAACAAGCCATGGTCAATATATCTGTGCTAAGACGAACGTATCTTTCAGTGCTCGCCACAAGCCTCTCTAAAGGGTTAGGCGGAGGGCGTATCTTGGCTACCTTCTCCTTCAATCGGTCGAGATATGTCGAGACCGTTGCCTCGACGTTGTAAACACTTATCATGTTCTGTTTTAGGCGCAGATCTATCTGCTTTGAAATCGTGTCGATTATGCCATCGATAAACTGATCAGGAAGAATGGCGGAATAGACGACACATGTCTCATCCCCTATCTTTATGGTTCCAGAAGTGTATAAAAACTCACTCTGATCTAATATTTCTTTAACTTTCTTTGACTCACCCTTTGATACTATAACTTCTAGCCTCTTCAAATATATCTCCTGCCTCTTACGACGACTCTTCCACTGCTTGAAATATTTTTATTTATTAATAATTATTTAACCATTTAAAGGTATTTCAGGGTGAATTCATAGGTTATGAATGAAGTTGGCAAGTTTAACCTCTCTTGGTGGTCGATACGATCTTGATGACGTCTCTGTCTTTCAAGACGTAATCTGCGCCTAGGCGTACTCCTTTTTTCGCATCTACAGCATAGAGAAAACCCTCCCCCAAATCTGTATGTATCTTGTATGCCAGGTCCTTTGCCTTGGAGCCTACTTTCATAACGTATGCATCTGGCAGTACATGCCCAGTTTTATCTGAGAACCTCTTTTCATCTTCAACAGGGTAGACCACGATGCTCTTCATTAGATCAAAGTATACAGTGTTTATCACCTGCTGAACTCCGGTAGAACCCCAAACTTTGAGGGCTCTATCATTCACAAGATCAAAAGCCTTCTTCTGCTCTGGTATCAACTTATCAGGATGTAGTATATGGAATGAACTGTCCCCTGGGATGTATTCTATCAGCTCTTTTTTGGCAGCCCTTCTCAGCAAGAGTTCTGCTTCAGCTGCGCAAGGAATAACCAAACGCCCCGTAGCCCTTAATCTCTCTATGTTTTTAGCCGATGTTAAAAGGTCTGCCTTGTTCATCGCCATGACCATGGGCTTTGAAATCTGCCTCATAACACGACATAGATCGAAGAGGTCTTCTTCAGACCAGCTAATCGGCTTTTCAAAATTCAACTTAAGAGAGTTCATCGATTCGACTATCTGCTCCTCTGTTATCGATAGCCCGCTCAACCTCTCTGCTAGCATGGAACTTATCTTCTGGACTCCAGACTCTGCTGTCCGAGACATGCGTGGCCAGTCCCTTTTGACTATCTGCAGGAGCCAAAGGTCAAACTCCCTCTCGACAAAGTCTACATCGAACAATGGATCGTGAGCACCTAAAGCGCAGGCCCTCCCTTCTTCATCGGTAGACCCAGAAGCATCGATGACATGAATCAAAGCATCAGCCCTTCTTATATCGTCCAAGAATTTATTTCCCAAACCCCTTCCTTTCCAAGCATCAGGAACCAATCCTGCAACATCTATCAATTTTACAGGGATCAGACGAACACTATTTATGCAGATCGAGTTGACAGGACTGTCCTTGACGCCCAGTTCTTTACATACACAACCTACCCTAAGATAAGCTATGCCTACATTTGGTTTAATAGTTGTGAAGGGATAGCTTGCAACTTGTGCATGTGATAAAGTTGCTGCATTAAAGAACGTCGATTTGCCAGTATTCGGTTTACCTATTATACCAACTATCAAAGGTGGATTTAATTAGCGTAAATGACTATTAAATTATTACTCTTCTTGGTTTTGTTAAGTTAAGGGAATGGATTAAAGGTCAAAGTAAGTGTGTCAAAAATCGGATAGAAAGATGGAATCTTCTTTTTCACTATGTTTATGAATTCCTTTAGAGTCTCCTCTTTTGTCTTATTTGTAGTCGCTAGATGATGTCTTCTCATAATTTATAATGGAGTCTTAATTCTTTCTGGGGAAGATTGCCTTTAATCCTAGGAATGTGTTGTAAGTCATCATTAACCATGCTCGTCATCTCTTCTCGACTTATTCTAGACACTCTTATCGTAAAATAGGTAGAAAGATGTTCAATATTAGTAGAGTTGATAGATATGGTGCGATCATGGGTGAAGGGTTTAATTCTTGGCATTAGTTTAGGAGTTGTATTTGAAACTTCAATTCTTTTATCGCCTATCTTTGAAACGATCCTTTGGAATACTCTTTGTAATTTCGCTAAAGTGATACCGTAAAAATACTTGAATATGTCCTCTTAAGTGGAATAACCTTTACAGTGCTCTATATATTTGCTGAACTATATGAGAAAAGGAAACATAAGTCATTTAAGATTATATCTTGATCTTCTGATATAGAATGGACAAAGTCAAAGGTTAAGGAGTTGCAAATATGGGGAATAATGATAGACTTGCTCTGTTTGAAGGTATCATCATCGGAATCTATGGTAATTGGTTGATATCACTCATCGATAAAATATCATTCACTACGCCTTTAATCATCGCAGGTTATTCCTTACCTTGGTTCCAACCGTTTTTGGTTATCCTATCTACCGCTTGTTTGGTTTCACTTATAGCCATAGGGATATTTGGAGGAAAATTAGAAACACGTTGGGAAGTAATAATATTGGGTTTAGGACATTTCGCCCCTATTTGTGTTTCTTTATATGTTGAAGGACTTATTTTAAAAGACATTTTCTTCCTATTTATTGGGGGAATTCTTTTCTTCATGATATATACTTCTGAATTATGGAGAGCCAGACAAATAGAAAGAACCAAAGCCAAAAGATAATCGAGAATTAAGTCTTGAATAATATGACAAAGAGAGTGAACCAATAACCTCTATTTGATCAGTCCCTTTGGACCTCGGTTATAGGTTCAAGGATCGCTCTTATGGACTTGTCTTGATTCTCCTTAACGATTTGGTTGATCTCCTTTAAATTAGATTGTAATTTGTCGAACCTCTCTAGGATCTCACTTGCCTCTTTGTCCTTGATGAGATCCGATCTTTGCACATCGCCTATATATTATCGGTGATATTAATAAAACTTCTCTATATCCTCGTCGTTACATATATCTTAATTTATCTACTTCTCTCTTTAATTCAAGTAAAAGTTTCGCAGAAGATAGGCTAAGAAGTAATGTATTACTTAATACTTCACCTAATTTCTTTGCATATCCTTCAGAAGTAATCTCGTCTTTTTCATATAATTTAAAGGACTCTTTGAGAAGTTCATAGGATTTATTTGTCCTATCTAATTGTCTTTCGAGTTCTTTAGCCAATTCATCTAATTTGTCACTTTTTGACATAAATTTAGTGTATTCAATCCAAATATAAGAAGGTTATTATGTCGTCGTCCTCTTCGTAATGAAGTCTTTTACAAGATCCTTTAACTCTTCGGTCTCCCTCGCGACTTCATCTAACTTAGCCCTTATCATGAGGTTCTCACGTTGTAGTTCACCGACCCTTTTATTGCTCTCGACGACGCTCTTCTTGAGTTGGTCCTTGATCTGATAGGTCTCGTTAATGGTTAGGTAGGGGATCGCCTTGATGTATTCCTTCACCAAATAATCGAAGTCGGGCTTGTTATAGTTTTTAAAATATAGCCCCATACTCAACAAGTTAAACGGAACCAATCGCCCTTATCTTTTTAAGTATAAAAGAAATGCAGATATTCTGGAATTGGAGCGAGTCAAACCTAAGGTTCTGATCTGCGATAGCTTCTCAGAGAAAGGCATAGAGATGCTATCTTCAGTAGGCTTCGATATAACTTACTTACCCAAGATAACCAGCCAGGATTTGTTGAGTATGGTTCACGAGTACGATGTATTAATTGTGAGGGGGAGGACGAAAGTAACGAAAGAAGTCATCTCGAAAGGCAAGAATCTGAAGATCGTAGGAAGGGCAGGTGTAGGTCTCGACAACATAGATTTGGAGTCGGCCAAATCTCGAGGGATAAAAGTCTTAAACACCCCTATGGCATCTACAAATGCAGTCGCAGAACTTACCATCGGGTTAATGATGGCTCTTAGTCGAGGAATCGCCCAAGGGGATGCTGGGATCAAGCAAGGTAAATGGCTTAAGCATGAACTTATGGGGTCTGAACTGAAGGGGAAGACTTTGGGAGTCATCGGTATGGGGAGGATAGGCACAAGAGTCGCGAGACTGGCTAAAGCTTTTGGAATGAAAATTCTTGCTTTCGATATAATCAAGCTAAGTGAAGAGCTCCTTGATGAGCTTGGAGCAAAAACTGTGCCTTTGGATGAACTACTGGCTTCTTCAGACTTCATAACTTTACACGTTACATTGACTGAAGATAGTTATCATATGATGAATGAAGAAAGGTTGAGTAAGATGAAGAGGACAGCATACGTGGTCAACGCTTCAAGGGGGGCTGTGATAGATGAAAAAGCCCTTCTAAATGCTCTTAAGAATGGTTCTATCAAAGGTGCTGCTCTTGATGTTTTTGAAGTAGAGCCGCCGATTTCAAGCGAGCTTGTCAAGCTTCAAAACGTAGTCACAACACCCCATATAGGCGCACAGACGGAAGAAGCCCAAGAACTCGCAGCAACCCTCTTGGCTGAAAAGATAATAGATGCTTTATCAAACTAAATAAGACAGATTATTCTTCCATTTGGTAAATTCGGATATCGAAACCGAGATATCGATCCAGCGCGGAGGGAGTAGGATGAAAAAAGCCCCACTAATTGTGATAATCGTCATTACATTACTTCTTGTAATAACTATCGTCCTATACTACCTATCTCAAGTTTTAATTTTAAGCTTAGATTGGTTCATCGGTGTTTTAAAAGGTATGGGTTATGTTGGTGCATTCGTGGCTGGTTTCCTTGGATCAAGCTCCATCTTCATAGCCATCTTCCCGTCGTACATCGTAGTGGCGCTTTTGGGTGGTTTTCAACCAAATATTCTAGGCGTTCTTGCTATTGGGATACTTGCTGGATTGGGCGCAGGTATAGGGCAGTATGTTCACTACTATCTTGGTGTAGGGGGAAGATACATCTTGTCTGAAGAAAGGAGGAAGAGTTTGGATGTTTGGCGCATCAGGTTAGAAAAGTATGGGTTATGGCTCATATTAGCGTTTGCCATGACTCCATTGACTCCTGACGACATAATATGGATACCACTAGGACTCATAGGATACCCAAAGATGAAAGCGCTCTTAGCAGCCATAACTGGAAAGATCGTTTTGAACATATTCTATGCATTCGCTGGATTTTATGGATGGCCCCTAATCGAAGACTTCTTGAAGAGCATCTTTCCATGAATTTAGACAGATATGAACTTTATTTCTTGTCCTATGCCCCTCTTAATCGCCCTATCATAAACCAATTTAGCAGTAACAGCATCTTGTATTGCCAACCCCGTTGCACAGAACACCGTTATCCCATCAGACGAATCTCTGCCAGGCTTTAACCCTGCTACAATCTCTCCTATCTCCCCATAAATTTCAGATTCAGTTATCAATCCCTTAGAAAATGGGACGTTTATCTCACCACCATGTATCGCTTGTTCTACATCATCGACAACTATCTTCGCCCTTTTCAGTATCATTGGGTCTAGCTCTTGCTTGCCAGGGGCATCGGCTCCTATACAGTTGAAGTGGGCATCCTCCTTTGCCCATCCGTCTTTGACTATAGGCTCTCTTGAAGGTGTTACTGTTGTGATTATATCGGATTCCTTAATAGCTCCTTTGGCTGTCTCCACAGGCACTATCTTCGCAACATCAGGATAAAGCTCTGAAGCCTCCTTTACGAATAAATCCCTGTTGGCCTTAGAGATGTCGTAAACCTTGACTTCGTCTAATTTTTTATAAAGTGTTAAGAGTGCCATCAATTGGGTTCTTGCCTGCCTTCCTGCACCTATCATTCCAATGATTCCCACATCCTTTTTCGATAGGTATTTTGCGGCTATGCCTCCAGCAGCTCCAGTTCTTATGCTTGTTATATGTGTCCCGTCCATAATCGCCAAGGGATAACCCGTTTTTGGGTCGATCAGAATTATAATCGCCATGATCGTTGGGAGATCATACTTGACTGGGTTGTCTGGATGAACGTTGACGAGTTTTGCAGCCGACGTGTCAAAGATCTCAAGGTATGAAGGCATTACTCTGAGATCACCGTTATATTTTTTATAAAAGATATAAGACTTTGCTGGCATCTGAACTCTTCCAAAGGCTTTCTCTTTAAAGGCATCTTCAACAACATCCATAACTTCTTTCATATTCACTAAGGGCTTGACATCCTTCTCGGTCAGTAGCACTGTCCCCATCTCAATCACTCATCCAAAATCTCCTTGACTAGAAAAAGATTTATCAATATAGAAATTAAGTTATCCTCCATCATGTACAAGTATGTTGACGAGGCTTGGCAAAAGAACTTGAAGGAAAAGCCTGAGAGCATAAGAGAGAGGTTGATAGCATGGAGGAAAGAGCCGACTATGGTCAGGATCGAAAGACCGACAAGGATCGACAGAGCGAGAAGGTTAGGTTACAAGGCGAAACAAGGTTTCATAGTGGTTCGTACAAAAGTTGGGAAAGGAGGGATGAGAAAGAGCAGGCCCAGATCTGGAAGGAGACCAAAGCATCTTGGAACTGTGAAGATCAAGGCGAATGTTAGTGCCCGTGAGGTAGCAGAGAGAAGAGTAGCTAAAAAGTACCCAAACCTTAAGGTGCTGAATTCATACTTCCTGTATCAGGATGGAAAGCATATCTGGTATGAGGTGATTCTCGTAGACCCCAACCATCCAGCAATAGCTAAGGAGTCTTAACATATCAACAATTTATCTAAGATTATTAAATCACACTTGAATCGTGTCTTTAAATTCATAACAAGGGGAGGCCACCGGTAACTTTATCGATCAGCTCAGACCTTGAAGGACCGACTCCTAGAGCTGTAGGCGTATTTGGTGGAACTTCTGTCAACCCTCTATCGACTATCAGTACACAAGGCAATTTGAGCCTTTTAGCCCTCTTTTCTAGTTCAAGAAGCTTCTCTAACGAACCCACTTTAAGAATAACTTTTTTAGCACCTTCCTTGCGCCAAGCCCTCCAATACCCATCTTTCCTTTTCTTTGCCTTTTCATATACCTCTAGACACGCATGGCATGCTTGGGCCACTATCTTGCCAGTGCTCATGTTCAAGTCTTCTCTTACAACTATGCTCATCTTAAACTCGAAATAAATCGACAACTTTTACCACCTTAGGAAAATTTTTACAATATGAATCTTTAGTTTTACTGTTGGTCTATCAACTAGA
>JACGUG010000100.1 GCA_024256285.1 archaeon | reverse complement strand
CTTCGATGGTAAAGCAGTCATGAACTTCAGCAATCTGAAAATCTTCTATGGATATACCGGTTTCCTTCAGGGCCTTACCTACTGCAAGCCTTGTTGCCTTAATCCCCGTTATACTCTCCCTGGTGTAAAGGGAAACATCATCGGTAACTTGTTGACTTCCAATTACATAAATTGGTGTATCTGTATATTTCTTCGCTAGCTCAGGCTTTGTTAAAATTACAGCAACTGCACCATCAGAAATGGGTGAGCAATGAAGAAGCCTTATAGGATCTGCTATAAGTGGGGATTTGAGGACATCCTCTACAGTAATCTCTCGCCTAAATTGAGCATATTTATTGTTAACAGCATGATGGTGGTTCTTACACGCGACCTGTGCTAAGGCTTCTATGCATCGTTGATCTCTGCGACCATACTCGTGGATGTATTTTGCCATCATAGTCGCATACAAACTAGGGAAGGTGAAGCCAGCATCGAATTCATAAGGGTCAGAAGCAAACATAAGGTCGTCAATAATCTTGCTAGACCGATCCGTCATCTTCTCAAAACCACCTACAAGGATTAAATCATACATACCCGATTTTATGGCTGTGCAAGCGTTATAGAGGGCCGAACCCCCGGAAGCACAAGCGGCTTCTGTAGTGTTCATAGGAATGTTGATCCCCAATTCTCGGGCCATATAGCCAGAAACTAGGGCAAGCTTGTTAGTTGTCTGATAGAGGAAGCTGCCGAAGTAGCAGGCTTGAATGTCCCTTCTCCCCAATCCAAAGTCCACTGATTCCATAGCATCAACCCCCGCTTCCATCATCAACTTTTCAGGGTCTTTGTACCAATGCTCTCCAAAGGTAGTTCTCCCGGCACCAATGATGGCAGCTTGAGGTTTAACCTTCCTACAATTTGGGGCACTCATACTTAATGACTATTAATAATAACTCCTTAATAATTTTCCTCTCAAAATAACTCTCTCTTGTTGAATCATATTATTTGTATCTCTTTATTTCTCATCGTTTAAAGTTTGGTAGAAGAATTCAGCAACCCACAAATCCTTTGCAATTACTTTGAGGCGGCTTCCTCTCCTTTATAGGATCGGTATTCTATGTACTCTTGACCGAATCTTTCTTCAAGTTCCTTCTCTTCAATGAATTTATAGTATGCTAGAAGCAATGACATAAACAATATGGTAAATCCAATTGAAGATAGAGAGCCAGTCAAGATACCAAATCCCAGATAAAAGACAAAGATCCCTAGACCCATTGGGTTTCTACAATAAGCATAAGGCCCTTTTATGATCAACTTTTTTGGCGGGATCGCCGGGATTGGTGTTCCTTTTCCAATCCTAAATTGAACGAAAACAGACCAAGCTGAAAACAAGAAGCCTAGTATGAGGAAGAACGGGGCCATGATGAGATTGAAAGGCGCCAGTATAAATTTGGGTAAACCTAAAGACAAGTCCAAAGAAGGCAACACCTTTACCAGAATAAATGGAATCAATATCAAGAAAAATACACCTGCAGGAATATATGCGATGATCTTCTGCTTCTTACTATATTCTTTCTTGGTCCATTCGATCGGACATACAGTTTCCTTGAAGAATAACAAATCACACCACCCCGTACTTAAATTAAAGTTCTGACATTGTGGAAGGAACCACTACATAGAGGGGCCACCGCTTCAGAACTCCCTTCGGAAGTTCCCCAGTCCTAACGCGTTTTAGAAGTTCTGAGCGCGGTATTTGTGTCTCAACAGGATTCCTATCCAGAGTTTCCAATCGGAGCCAACCCCTTTGCATCGCGAACTCGATCGACTTTCCGCCCGGGCATAGATACATTTTATTCTGAATTTCTAATATGTTAGAATGCTTATCTCCCTGATTAATCGGGATAAACATTACCCAAGGCCTCCCATCGAGCCCTAGTCTGAGTACTATTGACGGTCTTTTGTCTAGGTTAAATCTTTTAGCTAGACACGATAGCAGACGGTGGGGGTTAACGATCTCCAATCCTTCGAGGTCGAAGTAGTCGCCAACAAAGACGTCGCTTTCTTCGGGAGACCTAACCTTGGGTGTAATCATCACATTTGTCTTTAGACGAAATCCTGCACGCAACACTTCGCCTGCTATTCTTGGGAGACCCTCTTGGTTTTCGATCATTATCACATCTCCTGTGTTTATGTTGATTATAGGATTCAGGCCATCCATATATGATACGAGAAGTCTACCAATTTGATATTCACTATGAGATATTAGATTGCGTTTTCCCCTGCGTTCTATTACAGGTAAAGTCAACGGGAACACGCACATTTTATCGTTTGAGGAAGGCTCTGGGGTATCTCTATCGATGGTGGCGGCAAACGGACCTATCTCACTCCCAACATAGAGGTTGGTAAACCTTTCAGCATCCTTTTCCCATTTCATGAACTCACGAATTGTTGACCACTCTCTCTCAGTAATTGAAGAAATACTGAAGACCAAGGTAGCATCTGACAGAAGATCCGAAAGCCGTCTTTGAATCTCAATGGTAGCAGCATCAAATCCGAGGCTCTCGATTAAGCCCATGAGTTCAGACAACTCTGGGTCTTCGTTGTCTGAAACTGTATACTGTGACTTCTTCAAGCCTTGACGTAGTCGTATCAAGTCGGCCCATCCTAGTACCGTTGAGACTGGAGCAGAAACTACTGATATCTTCTCCATCGATAAGAGTCTTGCGATCGTCTGCAGGCTGTTGGCATCCTTATACTCATACAGCAAGTATGAGAGAGGCTTAATCAGAGAGAGCATAAGTCTCTGTGAGAACTCTGAGGAGTAAAGCCTGATCAGCTTTTTTCCTTCGACAATGGACATACCGTCGGTTTTGATTCTTGATGGAACAAAGACCGCTAC
>JACGUG010000099.1 GCA_024256285.1 archaeon | reverse complement strand
AGGGGGAGGATCAAAAGAAGAGGGAAGAAAGGTGGAAGGAGATAGGCTACAAGGGGTTCATCAGTTTATGATAGATGGTGAAGAGAGGATAGCCACGGTCAACCTTGCTCCAGAGGTGCAAGTATACGGTGAAAAGCTCATCCTTGAAGAAGGCATCGAATATAGACTGTGGGACCCCTTCAGGAGTAAACTTGCTGCAGCGATAATAAAAGGCCTCAAGACCCTACCCTTTAAGGGGGATAGCAGAGTTCTCTATCTAGGCGCATCGACAGGCACTACGGCGAGCCATATCTCCGATATATTGGGAGAGAAGGGGACGATCTTTTGCGTAGAGATCTCTCCAAGGGTGGCGAGGGAACTCATGGAGAGGTGTGTAAAACATCGTAAGAATACGATACCTATAATAGAAGATGCGAGAAGGCATGAGAACTATTACTCTATATTTGGGCACGTGGATGTAGTATACTGTGATATCGCCCAGCCAGATCAGACGGATATAGCCATCTCAAATTGTAAGCATTTCCTGAAGAAAGGAGGCCATCTTCTTTTAGCGGTCAAGTCAAGGAGCATAGATGTAACGAAAAAGCCTTCTAAAGTCTTCAAAGAAGAGGAGAAGAAGGTGGAAGGAGCAGGCTTTAAAGTGGAGCAGGTCATAGCTCTGGAGCCCTTCGATAGGGACCACGTGCTCATTCATGCTGTGTTTACATGATCAGATGTATTGATGAATAAGGCGGTGGGGCGAAGGAAGGAGGTGTCCTCTTTTCCGTCTTTATCAACTATCATTAATTAATAGCCAGCAGGATGGATACCGTGAGCTTCCTCGTTCTGCTTCATAAGGGCTTCCTTTGTCGGAAAGGTGGCACCACATTTTTTACATCTGAACTCTTGACTCATAACACAGGTATGTACCATTATTATAAACTTCCTTATCCTCGTCAGACGAATTTCGTTATAAAAATGTCCCGGGTAATGGTCTGGAATAATGCAAGGCTACCTTGAATTGTCAGGTATCTTTAAATAAACAGATTGGATCCTTTGGTCGATCAAAATGTATCATACGATTGTTCATTTCGAGATACCTGCAGAGGATGTAGAGAGACTTAGGAAGTTCTACAACAAGCTCTTCGGTTGGAAGATAGAGAAGGCAGAAGGATATACGGACTACTGGTTGATACAGACAGTTCCAGTCGATGATCAGGGCAATCCCAAAGGTCTAGGTGTAAATGGAGGGATGATGAAGAAGCAGAATCCTGAGCACAAGTTCACATATTATGTTCTGGTAGAGTCGGTCGACGATTACTGTAAGAAGATCGAAGAGCTGGGAGGAAAAGTCATAATTCCTAAGATGGAAGTGCCGAATATGGGATGGTGGGCTATGGCCCTCGACCCTGAAGGCAACCACTTCGCCATTTGGGAAGAAATGCGAAAGTGATATGCTCTTAACACTGATGGTAGAGTTTCGAGAAAGAAATTGTTGGAGAACGGAGTATGGTTAATTTAAAGAAGGTTATTTTCGACTTAAGCGATGGGACGGGTTTCCAAACTGTGTCAATATAGTGCCATATTTTTTATGTTCGTATATCCTTTCCTTAAACTCCCTATGATTGTGAGCAAAAGTGAAGGGCAGTCATATAGAAATCTTTATCAGACCAGGGCAGACTTGGGCGTTCAGTATTCTCCTCTCTGTTAATATACCTATCAGCGTTCCGTTCTTGGTGATGGCCAGCCTTCTTATGCGCTTTTCTTGCATGAGTTTTAGTGCATCTGTCAGATCATAATCGTAATCAATGGTTACGATGGGTGAAGACATTATATCCTCTGCATGTGTCACATCCGGATTTCTTTGAGGCTTAAGAACCCTCTTTAAGATATCACTCTCAGTTATTATGCCAACGGGTTCCTGACCACTGGTCACAATAACTGCGCCTATATCATGTTCAACCATTTTGTCGACAACGGCAGAGACGGGGTCTGAGGTTAGGACGGTAACAGCCGGAGACCTCATGGCACACCTCAATCTCCTTTCGATCATAGATATCCTCGTGTGCCAATCTATCGAATCAATCCATATCTTTTCGAAGAAAGCTGCAAGTGTGTTTATAAAGGGTTTACAATCTGTCCATAGACCTGTGTCCTCTCGACGTGTTATGGACCTATCTTCCTTATGTGTTATGAATAAGATGGCTTCTTCTCCGTCTTTTATCACTATACGAGGGAACTGTGTTACTCCAAATTCTACGTGTCTTACTTCCATCGTTGGATGTGTCTCTATTGCAGAGCGCATTCGTCTAACAGTTGCCATATTCTCTGAAGAGATGTTCGTAAGGATTCTGAACTGGGCATTGCGCTTAACAACAGCATCGATTAGACCTACGGTTTCCAAGCGTACAATACCCAAAGCGGTTGTCATTATCCAGAATTCATCATCTGTCTCTTCGATCATCTGAGAAATCCTTGAATATATTCTGTCACGTCCTTTAAGGAGCATGAATTTTTCAGAAGAGGTTTCAGGCTTTCTAACTTCGATGGACTTCCATAGAGATAGAAGTCTATCTTTATCCTTCTCTAAGTATTCGACTTCATCTTTCTTCGATTTAATAAGGAAGTCCAGTGCCCTCTCAAAGGGCATAGCGGTAAAACGTTTGGGAAATTCAAGAGTCGACTCTACTAAACCTTTCTTCTGCAACTCCTTCAAAATCTGATATACTTCTGTTCTGTGAATGTTCGATGCAATCGAAAGATGAGATGCGGTGCAAGGCCCTGCCTTAGCTAGAAAGAGATAGATCTCTAACTGTCTGTCTGTCAACCCAAAATCCATAAGTGCTTTCGATATTGGCTCGGGGGTCAACTCAATCAAGTTAAGGTTACCCTTGCTAAAATTTAAAGTTGTCTGTCACAAATATGACAGACTAAAACCAAAGAATCCCACTGTGGTGATGATATTTGATGTACAAGTTTGAGTGGGAGAGCCGTTGGGCGGAT
>JACGUG010000098.1 GCA_024256285.1 archaeon | reverse complement strand
TGCTTGCTATAGGTAGAAAATATGAAGAGGCCCATGGTAGTGTATTGATGAAGGTGACTCCTATGCATAGAGAAGAAGATATAAGATATGTTTTAGAGCAGATTCCTAGTGCAATAGAAAGGATAAGGGCCATCAGCCCTATCAAGAGGGTTGGTTAAGATGTCTACAAGAATTCCTCTCCCATATAATCCAAAGGTCCTTGAGCTATTTAAGAATCCAAAGAATCTTGGAAGAATGGAGGATGCTGATGCTTATGCTTTAGCAGGAAGCCTTGCTTGTGGAGATATGATCGCCATATACTTGAAGATCGATGAGTCTACACAAGTTATAGAGAAAGCAACATTTGAAAGCTATGGCTGTGCAGCCAACATAGCTTCTTCTAGTATAATGACCGAGATGGCGAAGGGAAAAACCTTGAAAGAAGCCTGGAAGATAACATGGAAACAGATTTCGGATGAATTGGGAGGACTGCCAGTTATAAAATATCATTGTGGCATACTCGCTGTAGGAGCCCTTAAAAAAGCAATAAGAGCTTACTTCTCAAATAAGCCAAAACCTGAATGGTTGCCAGATGAACTGACCTCTGATGAGAAACATGCATTAGAAGAAGAGAAACTGATGGAGATCTTATCAAAGAAGCTGGAGCGAAAGGAATAGAAAAGGAAGCTATCACATACCCCTATAGTTCTATGAATTTATCTTTTAGAACAATGATCATCAATAACAACGTAGCAAAGTTTATATTTAAAACTATAGTTATATTCAATGATTCTTTTTGTCCAAACTATCTATAATAGTCAGTTCTGAGAGACTAGACAAACTGTACCCAGCTGTTGTTCTTGCCAGCAGTGCCGCGACCATGGGTTGGGATGTGGAGCTATTTTTCACTTTTTTTGGACTTTTAGCATTGAAGAAGGGATATCAACCATCATCTCTAAGTACTGACTACATTTCATACAATGAAATATTTAGTGAAGCGATATCAAAGGGTTCGATGCCGAGATGGGATGAGATGCTCATTAAAGCCAAGGAGACCCGTAAATTAAAGATATTTGCATGCACCACTACTATGGGCCTTCTCAAAATAGGTAAAAATGACCTTAAGGACTTCGTAGACGATTTTGCTGGCTCTGCAACCTTTCTAGATAGATCGAAGGAATCAGACATAAATCTATTCCTTTGATGGGGGTAGAGTTGTATGTATAAGGTCGATATAGAGGTAGATGCAAAGTACAGCTTCTGCCCAGGACCGTTATTGAAATTGTTTGAAGCAGCTAAGAAGGCTAAGCCAGGACAGATCATAAAGCTTCTCGCAACAGATCCAGCAGCGCCAGATGATGTTAAGAATTGGGCCGAATCCATAGGGCACGAATTCTTAAATGTTGATGAAAAGGGCGAAGTTTACGAGATCTATGTTAAGATAATAGGATCTTAAGATAATGGATTAACTAGGCGGAAGACTACCTAATCGAATTCAGAAAACAAGAAAACGCTTGGTTTATTCTTCAAATTTTAACGCTAAGATTTACTATTTATCATGTTTCCGGTCAAGATTTTAAGAATGACAGAATCGTATCACGATAAGTTGAGTTCTAACTAAACTATGTAATGCTCTCTAGAATCTTCCTTCCAAACTGTTTAGCTGCCTCAGGTCCCCTTCCTGTTATTATCTTACCATCAACTTCGATTGGTGCTCCTGATATGACTGCTCCAGCCTTCTTCAGTTCTCTTATGGTATCGTCCGTTCTACAGACTGTCGCCTTTCTACCAGAGAGGAGACCTGCCCTAGCAAGAACTACTGGGGATATACATATCGCTGAGACTAACTTCCCAAGATTGTTTGCCTTCTTAACTATCTCTTGAACTCTTTTGTTATCCCATAGGTAAGTCTGCGAGCCAGACCCGCCTACGATAACAACCGCATCGTAGTCGGCTGGATCGATTTCGTCCACAGTAGTTTCAACATCCAATTTCGCACCCAGCATCCCTTTGGCTGTTCCTTTGGTTGTGCTGGCTACTTTAACTTCTACATCCGCTTTTTCTAGAACATCCTTTGGCTCAAGGAACTCCTCATCCCTGAAGTTTTTAGGTGAGATTATCATCAGAACTTTTTTCTTATTCGACATAGACATCATTTTAAGTTACATAATACTAGTTAAAAAATTTTGATTTTATGATAGTTCTCAGAGGACTAGAAGAAACCTTGAAGAAATGAAGAGAAAGAATGAGTTAGTATCTGTTTTGGAATCTTGGAGATGGAACCCTATCAGGTTAGAGGGAGCATAAAGAGTTACGAAACTTCTGGCCCCTCTTTGAAAAGGATAGTATCTCACTCTTACGCGATTAAAGTTATATTCTCCTATCGATCTTATTTTATTACAATGAGTTTTGAAAGGAAATTCTTCGGCACAAATGGTATAAGAGGGGTACCGGGGGTAGATCTGACCCTCGAATTCATAGTAGAGATGTCACAAGCCATAGGGACTTACTTTGGCAAAGGCCCGATTCTTGTAGGATACGATGGCAGGCTCTCAAGCCCACTGATCTCTAAGGCTGTATCGGCGGGGGTAATGGCTTCAGGGTTGGATGTTGCAGAAGCAGGTCTGACACCCACGCCAGGCTTACAGTACTCTGTTAGAAAGTTAGGGTACAATGGTGGGGTGATGATCACGGCTTCACACAACCCTCCACAGTATAATGGGATAAAGGTTGTAGGGTCAGACGGCGTCGAGATACCTCGTGAACATGAGGCTGAGATTGAGAAGATATACCTTAACAGAGCATACAAAAGGGCTGACTGGAGAGGTATAGGCAGTTACAGGTCGGAGAGTGCTGTGATCCAGACTTACATCGAAGGTGCATTGAGCCAAGTAGATGGGGATATCATAAAGAAGAGGACCCTAAAGGTGGTCTTGGATTTAGGCAATAGCGTCGCCACCCTTGCAGTTCCTTACGCTCTTTCAAGCCTTAGTTGTAAAGTCTTGA
>JACGUG010000031.1 GCA_024256285.1 archaeon | reverse complement strand
CTCTCTCCCATGACCGTTATCCAATAACAGTAATCCCACCATGCAATAATTACAGCATCTTCGGGCGTATTCTCCCTCATCCAAGTTAGGGCTTCTTGCCAGTCCGGTACAGGTGTGCCTGGATTGTATTGTAAGGCTGAAATCGATATGGTTGTAGGTGCATCGTACTGTGGTATCCAATAATAATTGGCAGAAGCCAGAAGGGCTATCAGAATGACTGCAGATATGATCTTCATTTCATTCCCTATGCCATAGATCCTCCTCCTTTTCTTCTCAATAGGGGCTTTAGGTTTGAGCAGAGACGAAAACAATCCACTGAAGCCTATGCCAGCCAAGACCGCAAAAGCTATCGAGGAATAGACCATGAGCCTTGAAAAGGATGATGCTACGTAAAGTGCAGTTCCTCCTAAGATCAAAGAGTAAGCCGAAAATATAGTCCTCTTCTTTAACATAAGGAAGGCGCCAAAGGCCGCCAAGGGAATCAGAATCCAGTATGAGATGAAGAAGTTGGCACCTGTTGGCGTTTGATGCTCAGCCACAGACTCTACTAAAGGATTGCCAGACTCTTGGAAAGGGAATATGGCGGCGAGATATCTGGGGACCAAACTCGATACTAAGCCCAGACTCATAACCAAAAGGCCGAGTAGTGCTAGACATACCAATGCTCCTATCAGAGCCTTTCTGTAATCCTTTGGCTTCATTATAGTCTTGGTGTAAAAACCCAGTATAGCAAAAGCGAGGCCAGCAAATAGGATTATGCCTTGTAATCCAAATATTATACTGGGCCCTGGCCTAGGGAAGGCAGCACTTACGATAAGGCTCGATGCAACGAACATGCTGCCACCGTATATTACGCGCTTTAAATCTACCTCAAAGAAGGGGGAGACGAGCAATAACAACCCCATCACACCGAAGAAGTACTGCGCCCCTCCCCAAGATAGATTCGCATAGCCCAATAAAAGGCCGGACAGTATCGCCCGCCAAGTAAGACCTATCTTTGTTACCTTTGGACTGAATATGGATAAAAATAGATACGCCGAGAGTATTGCCAAGAAGAGGGCCAATGGCTCTGATTTGTACCAACCAAGGTTACCCCTTGATATTATCGGAGGCGAGGTGGCTATTATCAAAGAAGAGAGAAGACCGGCACCAGTCCCCCCTATCTTTCTCACAAGGAGGAAGATGGCAAAGACTGTAAGAGCTCCAAAGAATACTGGGAATAAGACAAGAAAGTCGTAGAGGGAAAAACTCATACCAAATACATCCCTAAAGAGCAGAAAGAGCATCGATCCGGTAAATTGCAACCCTCCTTGAGATGTTGGAGCTACATTACGACCTTCTGGGTACCATGCCATATAATCTATCCATGAGAAGTAGTCAAAGACTCCTAGAAACCCCTTCTCATCAAAAGAATTCACTATGAACTGAGCTCCACGGTAATCATAATAGGGGTCGAACTCATTCAGGTAGAAGCCATACTTTGCGGGTACAGACCTTATCAAAAGAGCAGCCGAAAAGGATGTTATGAGCACTAGATAGATTAAGAGATTTCGCCTCTTGATCTTGGGCCTTTTTACTATCCTTTGCAAAGTTTGAATCTTGATCTTAGGGAGTTTCAATGAGCCTATAGGCTGATGTAGGATAGTAGTTAAAAAGCTTCCTCTTATCTGTGAAGTATCGTCTAGATCAAAGTCAATATATCTTATTTTACGTCAAGAATCGGATGGGGTGGTTCTATTATCTCTAAGGTCTCTTAGTTTGAGATGCTTTTCAAACTATTTTGATCGATAACTCTCCCATCTTGTTATAGAGCTTCACATTAAGTAGCATAGGTGTAAGTGATTCTAGTAGCTTGGATGTTTTTAAGGGACCTGCATAAATTGGGCGAAGATTTGGGATTTGAGATACGAGTTCTGAGATCTGCTTAATCGCTCCAGCATCATCCCCTGTCATTACGACGTCGTAGTCTAAGTCTAGTTCGAGTCTGCAGAGCTTCTTGGCAGGTAAGGTGTGAAACGCTGCGACTATGCGCTTTGACTTTAACTCAAAAGAGATAACCTCCGCAGCCGAGGCGTATCTAGGCGAGTTCAAAGAACCATTCAGTAGGTATGGGGCATAACTGAAGCTCTCATCGTCCTTATCTAGAGGCACAATGGGAGATACTACGATCTTATCTCTGGTGATGAAGGGTCTTATCGATCGAGTGAAGTTTATTAGATTTTTATATGGTACAGAAAATACCACAACTTCAGAGACCTTGGCTGCTTGAAAGTTTTCATCACCCATTATGCTGCCCTTCATCTCCTTCCCATAATATCTCTCAGCCACCCTCTTGTACTCCTCTGCAAAGGCTTTGGCCCTTTCTTTATCCCTGGAGCCGATAACTATATCATGAGAACTTGCCCATCTTAAGGCTAGACCTCCGCCAAAATCCCCTGTTCCTCCTAAGATAGCTATCTTCATCTACATTCGGTCTAACTCAATAATCGAACAGATCAATAACTTTTATGGTTCACAGATTTAAATTTCTAAAGAATTTACCTAGTAGAAAGGCTGACTTCTATGTATACGTCCTCGGGAATCCTGAGCCTCATGAGCTGGCGCATAGTCCTGTCATCAGCATCTATATCTATCAGCCTGCGATGAATACGCATCTCCCATCTATCAAATGTGGAGGTACCTTGCCCACTAGGAGCTTTTCTTGTCACCACCTTCCTCTTTTTCGTTGGAAGGGGAAGAGGTCCTCTGACCCTTACACCCGTCTTCTCGGTTATATCTCTTATCTCTTTACAGATCTGTTCTAAGTTGCTCAGATTTGTGCTTGTGAGCTTTATCCTAGCGAATTGAGGCATAGTGCGTCACCTTTTTATTAACAGTCTTTTAAGGCTTATCCTTCACAAGATATTGCTAACTCTCAATAGGACATAAATATGTTATAAATCATATAATGGGTGAGTGATGCATGATCACAGTTAATTTTTTCCATAACTTCGATGTCTATCTTACATTAAAGTTATATTTCTCATGTATGCTCTGCTTAAATTGAGCCAATTCTTTCCCTGCAACACACTCTCTTTTATGTTCATCAACGATTTCCTTCTCATCTTTGATGAGCCTGCCCAACCTATCATGTGCTCTCTTCTCTCATGAGGCTTGAAAGATAACGTTGTGAAATTATGTAAACCAGATGATCGTGGTTAGGCCTTTGTTTGTACCTTTTCTGCAGTCGCCTTTTGGGTGATCTCTTTTACGACTCCTGCAGCTATAGTTGTACCCATGTCTCTAAGTGCGAGACGCCCAAGCTCTGGCATTTCCTTGTAGGTTTCTATGCAAAGGGGTCTGACAGGCTGAATTCTGACTATGGCTGAGTCACCTGTCTTGAGCGATTTGGGCTTCTCTTCTACCACTTGCCCAGATCTTGCATCTATCTTCGATATCAACTCTGTAATCTGGGCAGCCACCTGCGCTGTATGAGTATGTAGTACAGGTGTGTATCCTGCTGCTATAGCTGTAGGATGGTGTACGATTATGACTTGGGCGATGAACTCCCTTGCTACTGTAGGCGGATTGTTCGGGTGGCCAACTACATCGCCCCTCCTGATATCCTTTTTAGAAACTCCTCTTAGGTTGAAGCCTATGTTGTCACCAGGTATGGCTTTTGGGATATTCGTATGGTGCGTCTCGATCGATTTAACCTCGGCAGTAGTCATAGAAGGTGCTATCACTACTTTATCTCCAGTTTTGACCACACCTGTCTCCACCCTTCCAACTGGGACGGTGCCTACTCCTGTAATGGAATAGACATCTTGGATAGGGAGGCGAAGAGGTTTGTCGATGGGCTTTGGAGTTTCACGTAATTGGTCAAGAGCTTCATATAAGGTAGGTCCAGTGTACCATGGCATCTTTTCTGATCTCTTGACAAGGTTTTCACCAGTCCAACCTGAACATGGTATGATTGGAATCACTTTAATATCGTAACCCACTGTCTTGAGGAGCTTCTCTAATCCTGCCTTGACTTCCTCGTACCTCTCCTTACTGTAGTTGACAGTAGTATCATCGAACTTACTCATGGCGACTAAAAGTTGTCTTACTCCCAAGGTAAACAAGAGAAAGACGTGTTCACGAGTCTGCCCTCCAGGACCGATACCCACTTCGTACTCACCTTTCTTAGCGGAGACAAACAGTACCGAGGCGTCTGCTTGACTGGCTCCTGTAATCATGTTCTTGATGAAGTCCCTGTGGCCTGGCGCATCGATGAGGGTAAAGAAGTACTTATCTGTCTCAAACTTCTGAAAAGCAAGGTCGATGGTAAGCCCCCTCTCACGTTCGTCCTTTATCCTATCTAGCACCCAAGCATACTTGAAAGTATCCCCTCTACCATACTTCTCAGACTCTTTAGAATACGCTTCTATTGTACGTTGGTCGACTACGCCGAGATCGAAGAGGAAATGTCCCATACCGGTCGATTTCCCATGATCGACATGTCCAGTGATTACAAGGTTTAAGTGTGGTTTTGCTGACATATCCACTCAACTTTACGCTTAATTATAAAAATCTTTTCGCTATATAAGGATTAAGGTCTAAGTGGCACACTTCATGCGATCGATCATGATCGATCTTAAAGTTAAGATAACCAGAAACACCTTCTTCTGTTCTAATTCGATACGCACTTCCAACTAACAGACTCTCTAACTTTCCAGATATGCCCAAGCATCTTAGGGGTAAAATACCGAACAATGCTAAGAGATATGAAGATTACCTAATGCAAAAAATAAGGTGGTGAGGAGTTAGACGAATAGTTTCCGCGCATCCTCCTTTGTTATGGCCACCAGTGTTTCTGTTGATGCAAAGTCGAAAAATGGGAGGACCGTGCTCAAGGCTGTCGCCTCATCAGGCCCTTCTGTATAGATGACCAGGTCATAACGTCCAAGGGTCCAAAAAACAAACCGAACTTTAACCCCCTTTGGTGGATTCTCAATCATTTTATCTAACTCTTGAATTCGTTCTTTAGTGGGTCTACCCCTAAGTTTTATCAAGGTTATGAAGTGCATCTCTCATCAAATATAAGATTGTGATAACTTTATTATAAACCTAACTAAAGCTCATATAAAGTATATCATTCTAAACCTAACGGATAATTGACCACAGATACCCGATCGCCCATAACAAGATTCCGTGAATATGAATAGACATCTTCTTCATGTATGTATAAAACGTAAGGAATCAAAAATTTGCTGTCGTAAGAAAGATCGGATACGGTTAGTATTTGGCTATAGTTTTACAGACTTTCGATTACTATCATCGTGAGCGTAGACCTTACTTTATCTAATCGTCTGATCTTCCGTGCAACTGTCTCCTTGACCTTCTCCATTGAATCTGCTGATATCTTTGCTATTATGTCATAGACGCCGTAGACAAAATGGGCTTCCTCTACATTCTCGATCTTCCCAAGCTCTTTTAGTAACTCTCTTTCTGTCCCAAGGTCTGCATTTATCAATACGAAGGCTACAGGCATACTATAAATTACTATGTTCTTCTTAATAAATTTACAAACGTTTTAAAACGAGCAAAGGAGTTGATTAAGAAACAGGAGGGAGGTGAGAAAAAATGGTGCGAAAAAGGAGAATAACTGCGATAGATGCTTATATAAGAAATTTAAAAGGCCCCAAGGTAGATGAAAAAGACTGGGACTTCAAGATAATCCCAGAGGCAACGGCAAAAGCTGTTAGAGAAGCTGGCATAAAGATCGAAAAAGGAAAGACCTGATGTCGATCTTAGTTGGATAAAAAAGGAGCTATTTTAACTTTAATTTGAGCTTAATGGCATGTGTGACAAATCTTTTTAAGCAAAGGCATCGATTTGAAAAAGTAACTTTTTTATGTCGATTAAAGAGATTAACGATCTAATAGTGTATTGGGGATGAAAATTTCATTTATCAACCCTGGACCGAGTGAGGCTTGGACACACGTTGTTACTGCTCCAGCTTCATGGCCTCCTCTCGGAATCTTATATATCTCCACTGTCTTGAAGCAGAATAACTTCGACGTCTCGATTCTTGACGTTACAAATCAGACCTCACTTCAAGGCATTCTTAAATGGGTTGAGAAGGAGGGTCCAGATTTTCTTGGTTTTTCCACTCTATCCAGCTCGGGCAGATCCGCCGCAATCATTGCTGAAAGAGTCAAAGAAAGAAACCCGAACATTAAGATTGCTTTTGGGAACTATCATGCTACATTTAACGCCAAAAGAATTTTAGAGAAATACCCTTTTGTGGACTTGATAGTTCGGAATGAAGCAGAGTTTACGTGCTTAGACCTCTCTAAGTGCTTAGAAGAGGGAAAAGAACTCAAGGATGTTCGAGGAATTACCTTTAGAGAAGGAGATAAAATCGTCTTTACTCCTGATAGATCGCCCCTTAAAGATCTGGATAAGCTTCCCTTTCCCGACCGAAAGTTACTCAAAAATGATTATAGATCGACCTTGGCTGGATTAACACTTGCAACGGGAAGGTTTACTACTGTGGTCTCTTCTCGTGGTTGTCCTTACAATTGCAGATATTGTGCATGCTCTTTATTCGCTCGACGTACTTGGAGGCCTAGGTCCCCAGAAAACATTATAGATGAACTAGAACTCCTCTACAGTGAAGGATTTAGGCAGATTGTATTCGTGGATGATAACTTTGCTCTGAATCAAAAAAGAGTGATAAAAATCTGCCAGCTGATGAAGAAGAATAAGATCGAGATGGACTGGGTCTGTGACGCTAGAGTCGACTGCATATCTCGAGAAGCCTTGGAGGCTATGGCCAAGACTGGGTGCAGAGTCATCTTATATGGCATGGAAAGCGCAAACCAAAGAATCTTAGATTTTTATGATAAAGGAATTACACCTTCACAATCTAGGGCAGCCGCTAAAGCAACTAGAAAGGCGGGGATAGATATCATCGTCGGCTCGTTCATAATTGGGGCTCCAGATGAGACCTGTGAAGAGATCAGAAATACCTTCGCCTTTGCGCAACAGATAGATATCGATATCCCCCTTTTCCATCCACTAGAGATTCAACCCGGGACTCCACTATGGATGGAGCTATCTTCACAAGGACTCTTAAATGAAGATGAGCACTGGGAAAAAGGTGTCTATGCCTCAGATATATGCCCCCAAGCAGTTCCTTTAGAAGAGCTATACCCTATGATGACCCAAGCTGTCAAGAAGTTCTTAATTCGACCAAAATACATCATTTTAAACCTCCTGAGGTTGCTGAAAAGTCATTATAAACGTGAAATTGTATCAAATAATCTGAATAATTTTCTGAATCGTGGATTCAACCTGTCAGAGGCCATTCAAGTTCCAGAACGTTACAGGAAGAAACCTAATTACTGATGATATTTTATAAAAATGAGTTTTCTTATCTTGATTATCTAGCAGACATAGCCATTCTTTCTTGTTCATTCTTCTTCTTAATAGCGTAACTGTTTACGTCTTTATCTACGGCCATTACGATTTCATCGGCTAAGACTTCTTCGACGCTCTTTGGGTTTGAGAAAGCAGATTCACGGACCCCTTCTGAGATGAACCTTAGGGCTAGATCTACCTTACGTAAAGGAGATATATCGACTGAGACATGATATACAACACCACCATAGCCTATTCTCGTCGTATCCTCGTTGGGAGACGCATTTTCAATTGCCCTAACAAGGTACTCTACGGGGTTTCCGCCCGTCTTTAGATGGATTATATCGAATGCCGTCTCCACTATGTTTATCGCTCTATGCTTCTTGCCCCCCATCCTGCCTGTATTCTTGGCGTACTTTTTTCCGAAGTGCATAAGGCTATTGACGAGACGTTCGACGATGTTGACTTCAGCCTTTGCAAATTTGTGGTGCTCATGCCTGCCCATAGATGTTGGTGTAAGCATAGGTTTAAGAGAGATTACTCTCTTTAAGCCTCTATCTTTTACTTCGACTTCACTCATATCCCATTTTCCAAATAGCAATAGTTTTGGAGATCCCTTTCTCTCCTCAGTCTTTTGCAAAGATTGCACCTAGCATATTTTGGGTATAGTTACAACTATAAATAATTTTGCGATCGCTCTTGGCAAAAAGGGGAAGGGTGGTTATGCCGAAGGTTTGAAGAAAGCAACCACATGAGGTCTTGTCAAGTAGTAGATGATGATTATGTCTATCACTACACCAACAAGTCCTGAGATATCCAGATAGATCAGTGGAAGTAAACCAGAAATTATTCCAAGTATGGAGAAGATGATGACTATGATGCGCGCCCAGTTCCTTCCTTTCCATAACCCCCAACCTATGATAACACCAATCACCCCAATCACGAGCACGACTGCACCTATTATTGCTATGGAAGCAAGGATCAAACCTATGTCGACGCCTGGAATTATACCGTATTGGGCAATAGCAGCCTCGATAGCCTCAGCTAAAAAGGTCCCTGAAACTATGAATATCACACCACCAACGATAGCAAGGATGCTCCCAATTATACCCAAGACAGCCAGTATCGCTACGCCAAGTGGTCTCTCAACTTTTGAGGTAATCATTCCCATCACTACTCATGACTTTTAAATATAAAGTTTATGATGTATTTTTCTGGAGCTCTTTCTTTAATTTATCTTCTTGGCTTCTCTTTTTTCCCTAGGACGAGCATATTTAAGGAGACCCCGTTGACCATGAATACCCGCCATCTGACGCCAGGTATATCTCCCATAGCCCTGCCCATAGACCCCCCTATGCCTTCCACTAAAACTTCATCATGTTCATCTACGTAATTCAATGCTCCATCTCCAGGGAGGAAAGCAGTTATCTGCTTACCGTTCTTGACCAGTTGAACACGAATACACTTCCTAATGGCTGAGTTGGGTTGCTTGGATTCGACCCCCACCTTCTCTAGTACTATCCCCCGCGCCTGAGGCGCACCTTCGAGAGGATCGGATTTTTTATCGAGCATCAATACCCTACGCTTATAGTATTTGTCAGACCATCTAAATCTCTGCTTCTTCCTTCTTTGCTGTCTACCAGCGAATTCTCCCCTAGGTGACTTTGACTTTGCCAATCTTGATCATCAATTCCTATTGCCTTATATAAAGATTTTAATCTTCAATTTTAAGTTTTATTGGTTTTCACACTATTATATGGTCAACCAGATGTAGATGGATAGGTAAAGCATCATCAGGCTGAAGATGAAAGAGTGAGTCAACCTGACCCCTTTTGATATATTTAAGCCTCCTGCCAGAAGTATGGCGCTCCATATCTGCATCGGCACAAGAATTATGTTTGATATCTGGAGATGTACCGTAACCGAATAAATGTAAAGAGGGATGAAGCTCAATGCTATATTAGCGGCAAGCTCCACTTCTCCCCCAATCTTTACCCCTGTTGTGATGGCTGAGTATAACTCAGCAAGGACGAAGGTTAGTAACCATCCAGTCAAAAATGTAGATAGGATTGGGTTTATGATCTGCTTGCTTGGAATTGATAGAAGGAACTGATTTAAATTTGAATATAAGCACACAAAAGAACCCAAAGCCAAGGCAGATATAGTTACGGCTATGGCCCTCCCCCTTGAATATGTTGCACGCTTGAATATAGATGCAAGAGTGATTATCGAGAGGGACTTCAGCACAAAGTTGCTCTGATCCTTCACCACAACCGTCATCCCTAGCTTCTTCAATAAGCGCCTTCCTTTTTCAGTTAAGATGTATCTTCTATTACTGTCTCTCGTTATATAATCCCTTAGATAGGATAGATGGTAGTAGATGGAGCCTGTACTCAAGCCTGTTCTACGTTTTATCTCTGTAAAGCTTGCGCTCCCCTCCCCTCCGATTATCTCAAGAATTCTAACCCTTGCAGGGTTAGCTGTAATATTAGAAACTTCGCTATCTCTCAATTGTCATTCTTTCTTTAGACAAATTTGAAGGCAAAAGTATTTATTTTATGTGGTATACGCCTCTTTTTGTACTGGTAGATCCTTTGCCCAAATTCAAGTATAGCTTTGCAGATCACGACCCTCTAACACAGGTAAGAGCGAGCGGGAGAGAAGTAGACGCCTCCCCAAAGGCAGCTAGAGAAGTCTGTAAAACTATAAAAGGCATGACTATCGCACAGGCCAAGAACTTCTTAGAAGATGTAATTGCCAAGAAACAAGTAGTGCCTTTCAGAAGACATACAAAGGAGGTGCCCCATAAGAGGTCTCAATTTAAATTCCACGTGGGAGGTTACCCAGTCAAGGCTGCGAGAGAGGCACTCAAGGTCATCGAGAATCTTGAAGCCAATGCAGAATTTAAGGGATTCGATACAGAGAAGATGATCATAGTTCATGCTGCAACGATGAAAGGCATGAAGATCAAGAGATATACGCCTAGAGCTTACGGCCGCTCTTCGCCAAAGTTCAATACTTTGATCCATATAGAGATAATGGGCAAGGAGGTCTTATGATATGTCGGCAATCAAGAACCTTATGAAAAATTATGTCAAGAACGCTGAGTTGGACGAATTTTTGCAAAAGGAGTTGGCCAATGCTGGCTATGGAGGCCTAGACATCCTTAAGACGCCTATGGGTACGAGAATAACCATCTTTGCGACAAGGCCTGGCCTGATAATAGGAAGGCGTGGCACAGGCATCAAGTCCCTCACCTCTATGATAGAAGAGAAATTCGATCTACCCAATCCTCAGATTTCAGTGTTGGAAGTCGAAGTTCCTGAGCTGAACCCTAGGATAATGTGTAACCGAATAGCTCAGAATGTTATAAGGGGCAGAGCCTTCAGGAGAGCCTCCCTTTGGGCTCTAAATTCTATCATGAGCGCTGGTGCGATGGGTGCGGAGATAACGGTTTCAGGGAAGCTGAGAAGCGATAGGTCCCACTATGAGAAGCATAGGGCTGGCATCGTCCCCAAAAGTGGAAATATCAAATCAAAGGCTGTGAGGGAGGCTACGACTGATGTATTGCTCAAGATGGGCCTCTATGGGATAAAGGTCAAGATAGCCCTAAAGGACCTTGTGCCCCCTGAGGTCGAGATAATAGAGAAGAAGCCCGAGGAGGCTACTTCAAAGGAGGAAGAGGGCGGTGCCGAAGCTCAAGAGTAGCGAGTTAAGGAAGCTGGATGATGAAGAACTCCGAGAAAATTTATTGGATTTAAGGGCTGAACTTGTCAAACTCAGGAGCGCAGCAACAAGAGGTACTTTGAAGAAGGAGACTGGTAAGATTCGAGATATAAGGAAGGCTATCGCAAGGGTACTTACAATAATGAATGAGAGAAAGCGCATTTAAAAATCGGATTTTAAATTGTGAAAAGTATTTCTGATAGAATTCTTTCTAATTAAAGGGATATCATTTTGAAGGTCTTCTTTGGTGAGATAGACGTTTCAACAAAGGATCGAACTGAGTTGATAGACATAAGCAGTTATGTTGGGGATCATGTACACAAAAGTAACATAAATTTTGGCTTCTGTCTTGTCTTTACTCCACATTCGACAGTTGCCATAGTCGTCAACGAACATGAGGGGGGTTTGATGCAAGACATCATCAGAAAAGTTAAGGAAGAGTTCCCTAAGGGTACAGGATGGTTCCATGATAGAGTGGACGATAATGCTGACTCTCACTTGGCTTCAACCTTTATAGGCCCGTCGAAGGTCTTTCCAGTCAAGGATGGTGCACTTGTCAGAGGGACTTGGCAGAACATCTTCTTGTTAGAGTTAGATGGCCCGAGAAGGAGAAAAGTGATAGTAGAAGTAATGGGTGAATGAAGTTGGAAGCAACATTTTTATGATTTAGAGCGGTTAACTGAACACATCCATAAAATGGAAATCAAGAAGATTACTGCTATATCATTCACGATCTTAGGGATCACAATACTTGCTTTTACCTCAGTCGAGCTCATCTCCACCAAGCTTTCCTTACCGCCTTATTCCTTTGAGACTGAGGGGAGATACGTTGCATATGGTCTGCAAGTTTATACTTTCCTCTTTTTGGCTTTGCCTTTAGTTGCTTCCCTGTTTCTAGGAGGATATCTGATCTTCCCCTCGATGTTCCGAAGGTTTTATACTGCGATAAGAGTCTTATCTGCACTCTCAGCTATCGGCGGTTTTGGAACGACTGCTCTGCTAATAGGTTCAGCAATGGTTAACGGCTTCTTCACAACATCTTTAGCGCCGATATTTGCGGTGGTTGGAATGTCTCCCTTTTGGATGATGGCCATTCTAGCCACATCGGTGTTAAAGAAGAATAAGCCTTAATGATATTTGATGGTCTATTAACTTATATCTATGACCAAACTTGTTGTATTTAAAGTGGCCTATTCAAATTTTATTTTGTTACCAGTAACCATGTAATAGATGCGTGAAGCTATGTTGCATGCGTGATCAGCTATCCTTTCCAAGTGTAACGCCACGAAGAGGAGACGGTTTGACTGAGCGATTGAATGTGGATTTTCAATCATAATAGTTATCAATTCACGTCTGACTTGATCCGTGAGTGCATCCACTAAATCGTCTCTCTCGGAAAAATCCTTCAAAGAATCGATTTTTTCATGTGAGAAGGCATTCAAACAATCAGCTATCATTCCCTGTGCTATCTCAGACATTCGAGGTATATCGATCAGAGGCTTCACAAAAGCCTCTTTTCCTATATGTAATGTTATAACAGAGACGCTTTTTGCAAGGTCGCTTATCCTATCAAGGTCAGTAATGATCTTCAGTATAGTTACTACTGTCCTGAGGTCTTTGGCCATGGGTTGCCGCAACAAGATGAGATCTACGCATTTATTCTCTATCTCGAATTCCAACTCATTAACAACAGACTCGTCATCGATGACCTTTGATGCTAGCTCCGCATCCCTATTGATCAAAGCGTGAATGGCCTCTCTCACAGAATTCTTTGCAAGCTCACCCATCTTCAATGTATCTTCCTTCAGCTGTTTTAACTCGACATCCATCAGTCGTGGCATTTTACATCCCTTTAACTGAACCTCCCTTTATTTATTGTTCCGTAAGTTCGACTAAGCTGTCTGTGCTCTCTTTTCATTGCTGAGGGTAAGGCTGGTATGCGCCTAGGTTCAAGTTGATATTTCTGGTTCCATATCCAACAAGCATAATGGCGCCGGGGATTAGATCCAAACCTTGGTTTAAATCCTTGTTTTTTTGCACAAACCGAAAAGTCCTATTTTGAGACCTCTTTATAAGGTGCGCGCGCACACCGCCATTATCTGCAACGCTTTGTTAGGTTTTGTTATTATGCTCC
>JACGUG010000030.1 GCA_024256285.1 archaeon | reverse complement strand
TAGAAGAAATAGTAAGTTCTCTGTACGCTAAATATACAGAGAAAACTCCTAATGCCAAAGGAATCCGAATAGAGTATAAACCCAAAATAAAAGGGAAGAAGGGTAGTAAAAATGAATGAAGAAATAAAGAAAATACTTGACGATCATGAGCAAAGAATTAAAGCATTAGAAGTTTTGCTTAGTGATAAGGAAACACTAAAACTCAAAAAGAAAAAACTATCCTTAAAAGAATTTATTTTATTAAAGAAGCCTAAGGATTATGTTCAAAAGACTTTAGCCATTGGTTATTATCTTGAGAAGTATGACGGTTTTACTTCTTTCAATGTAAAAAACTTGGAAAAGGGCTTCAGAGACGCAAAAGAAATAGTCCCAAAAAACATAAACGACAAGGTCATTAAAAATATCGCGAAAGGGCATATGATGGAGACAAAAGAGAAAAACGACAAATTAAAAACATGGAATTTGACTAGTTCAGGAGAAAGGTTTGTTGAAAATGGCTTCAAAGAAGAATAGTGTCTTAATTGATGAAGAATCAGTGTCAACGATTAGTGGTTTACTACACCAATATAATGACAGGCTTTTGGCCGATGATTCTCTCTCAGATTTGGATGTTTTACTTTTATCAATATACTTAATTGACCAAAAGCATACAAAATCTGGTGCCACATACAACGAAGTTAAAGATTTATTCATTTATCTAGGACGAAAAGAGCGACCTAATTTTGGGGTAGCTATTCATAATGCTAAAAAGCAGAATTTTGTTGAAGAAAAAAACAAAGTGCTTTATTTTTCGATAAAGGGTTTGAAAAGGATAAGAAATGTATTAGGTCAAGTAGGTAAATCTCCTGTGTATATAATAAAATCTGGAGAAAATTTTACTGCTATAAAGTTGTTTGAAGAATTTTTAGTTAGTGAGATTAAAGATAACGAAATATTATTATGCGACCCTTATATCTCACCATCTACACTATATCCTTTTTCTGTTTTGAAAAATAAAGTGAAGAATATAAAAATTCTTACTTCAAATATTTATGAATCTGAAAAATTCAAAGAGTATAAAAAGAAACTTGAAAAAGAAACAAACATTAGTATAGAAGTAAAAAATAGTAAGAAAATTCATGATAGATATTTGATATGTGGAAAGAAATGCTGGTCAATTGGTAGCAGTATTAAAGATTTGGGAAACAAAGATGCAATGATTAAAGAGTTAGATGGAGTATTAAATTCTTTGAAAGACTTATTCCTTGAGAGATTTAATGAAAACACATAGCCATTTGGAAATTTGAAGTTTATATATTCATTGCGAGGTTGATAAAAATAAATTACTGAGATCTAACCTCCGAAGAAGTTAGTAAGGTAGAAATGTAATTAAGGAATCCAGGGAGAAGATAAAATGATTCTTAGAAGGTGATTGAAACTTTGGCTGTAATTGAGACTAAAGACTTGACGAAGGTCTTTGGGAAGATAGTCGCTGTAGATCGAATCTCCTTTACTGTAGAGGAGGGGGAGATCTTCGGCTTTCTCGGACCGAACGGTGCAGGGAAGACCACGACCATAAACATGCTTACAACCCTTATGAACCCGACCGAAGGAACTGCGAAGATATTTGGGATGGATGTAGTGAAGGATGCAAATAAAGTGAGGAACGTAATCGGTTTGGTTCCACAAGACTTGACAGTGGACGAAGACTTGACTGGGATGGAAAACATGGAGTTACAAGCAAGTCTGTATCACGTACCAAAGGATATCGCAAAGAAGAGAATAGATGAGGTTCTAAGTCTAGTAGAACTCAAAGAAGCAGCGAAGAGGAAAGTCGAAACTTACTCAGGAGGTATGAGGAAAAGATTAGAGATTGCCCAAGGGTTGATCCACCATCCAAAGCTTCTCTTCCTTGATGAGCCTACTTTAGGGCTCGATGTCCAGACAAGAACGGTCATCTGGGATTACATAAAGAAGTTGAAAGAAGAGCATGAAATGACCATCTTTATGACCACTCACTATATGGAAGAGGCCGATGCCCTCTGTGATCGCATAGCGATCATAGATTATGGAAAGATAAAGGTGTCAGGCAAGCCAAAGGAGCTCAAGGACAATTTGGGGGGCGACATCATCGAATTGGCTTTGCCCTATAACTCAAGAGACATAACTGAAGCCATTGCTACAATACCTTACGTGCTAGATGTCAAGAGGAAAAGCGAGACTTACAGGATCAAAGTTGCTAAAGGCGAAGAAGCGCTACCAGATATAATTGAGAGAATTTTGAAAATGAATCTGAAGGTAAGCAAGGTCTCTCTGACAAAGCCCACGTTAGATCAAGTCTACTTAGAATACACTGGAAGATCGCTAAGGGAGACCGAGGGCAGTCGTGAAGAAGTCTGGAGGGCGAGGAGGAATATAAGGAGATTGAGAAGATGATCGGAGAAACTTATGCCCTTACTGTAAGGGAAGTGAAGAAATGGATCAGAGAACCGATTCTATTATTCATGATGATAATCCAGCCTGTAGTCTGGCTTGGGCTCTTTGGCAAGGCCTTCAACCTTACTGGCTTAGTCTCGATACCGCCAGAAATATTGCAGCAATTCCCTCCAGAAGTCACGACTCAGATCGCGGTTATATTCAATGAGATTATAGGAAGAATATTTGGGGGCACTATGGACTACTTCACATATATGGCTGCTGGAATGCTGTCTGTCATAATACTTTTCACATCGATGTTCAGTGGCATGTCCGTCATCTGGGACAGAAGGTTTGGCTTCCTCAACAAACTTTTGGTAGCACCGATAGCGCGTGGCTCCATCGTTATAGCAAAGGTTAGTTCAAGCGTCATAAGGGGCATGTTCCAAGCTGCCCTTGTATTCTCGATCGCATTTGCGTTAGGACTACAAATTGGGGATGCCTTCAACATATTTGACCTTGTAGGAATCTTCGCAGGGCTCTTCCTACTGAGCATAGGTCTCTCGTCACTTTTTCTAGCATTGACGATTAGGATAAAGAGTTGGGAGACGCACGGAGCAGTCGTCAACCTGATCAACCTTCCCCTAATGTTCGCCAGCAATGCTCTATTCCCTATAAAGCAGATGCCTTCTTGGTTACAACCTATTGCGAATATCAACCCTATCTCCTACGCATCGGACCTCGTTAGAACGTTTATACTGCATAGCAGTTCTGTTGCTCTGGACATTTCAAAGATGACTCTAGACTTTGAAGTACTGATAGGATTCGCTGTAAGCTTTTCACTGATTGGCATCATCTTAGCCGAAAAGGCTCTAAGGAAGAGCTAGAACTGCCTCTTCTTCTTCCATCTCACTCCCTGTGATGTATCTTCTAGAATTACGCCAAACTCCTCTAACCAATTTCTTATCTCATCAGCAGTTCTCCAATCCTTTCTTTCTCTCGCCCTCTCTCTTTCCTCTATCAGTGCCTTCAAATCCTCTGGGAGCTCCTCTTCTACTCTTTCCTTCTGAAGGATGCCAAAGATCCCGCCCAACTCTTTGAAAGTAGCTATAAGATCGTCTGCCAGTCTATCATTGATGTTACCCTGCTTATCCAATAACTTGTTCGAATCTTTATCCAAATCGTAGATGTAAGTTAATGCCAGAGGTGTGTTGAAGTCATCATCCATGGCTTCTCCAAATCTCCTCCTATTCTCCTTTATCTTTCTTTTTAAAGCCCTCTCATCATCCTTCAATTCTTTTAAGCTCCTAGCCCCTCTTCTGACGTTATCAAGGGTTGCGTAAAGGGATTCCAAAGTTCTTTTAGCTTGTTCTAAACCCTTCTCATGGAAATTGATGGGGCTGTGGTAATGGGTCGATGAAAAGAATAATCTCAAGGTTTCTACGTCATAATCTTTTAATGCATCTTGAATCGTGATAAAGTTCCCTAAGGATTTGGCCATCTTCTTTCCCTTTACCTTTAAAAAGCCTGTGTGAACCCAGTACTTCGTCATGGGCTTCTTGCCCGAGATAGATTCCATCTGGGCTATTTCTGCTTCATGATGAGGGAATATCAGATCTGCCCCGCCCCCATGAATATCATACTGCTGACCAAGGTACTTCTCGGCCATGGCTGTATCCTCTATATGCCATCCAGGTCTTCCCTTCCCCCAAGGCGAATCCCAAGCCGGTTCTTCGCCTTTCCTCTTTTTCCAAAGGGAAAAATCTTGTAGATTCCTTTTATTCGGATCAGGCTCGATCCTATGCCTTCTTAGCTCTTCGGGTTTTTGGTGAGATAGTTTTCCATAATCTTCGAATTTAGAGACGTCAAAGTAGACTCCTGTCTGAGTGACGTATGCGAACCCCTTTTCTATCATCCTTCTGATCTGATCTATGATTTCTGGTATGTGCTCTGACGCATGGGCGTATAGATCGATTGTATCGATATTCAAAGACCTGATGTCTCGAAAGAATAGCCTCTCAAACTCCCTTGCCATCTTTAAAGGGTCTTCCCTTCTCTTTTTCGCCCTTTCAATTATCTTATCATCTACATCGGTTATATTCATCAAGTAAAATAGGTCGTACCCTCTGTAGCGTAGCCATCTCGCTATTATATCATATGCGATATACGTCCTTGCATGTCCCAGATGTGATAGATCATAAACAGTAGGACCACATACGAACATCTTCACCCTTTTCCCATCTATGGGCTTAAAATCTTCCTTCTTCCTTGTGTATGTGTTGTAGACTCTTAAGGGATTCATCCTATGAGAGCCGAGGGTGGGATTTGAACCCACATGACTCGCTCTGCAGGCGAGTACGTAACCAGATTCCGTCACCTCGGCTAGATTCCAAAAATATACCTGTCCTAAAAGATAACAGTTTCTTTTATGATCTATCTATCAGAAATAGTTTATCTCCTAAAAGGCTAATAATGGAATCTGAATATGCCTTTGCAATGATAAGGGAGATCATCGTTTTGGGCAGTGGTGGAGGGAGGGTGGTTACTATGAAACAAGAGAGGAGGACTGGAGGATTGGCCTTCCTCCTGGACGATGGTATATTTATAATCGATCCTGGTCCCGGTTCCATACATCACTTCAATCAACTCCATCTCAACCCCTTCTCAGTAAAGGGTGTATTGATATCTCATAGACACCCAGACCATTACTGTGATGCAGAAATCTACATAGAAGCAGTTACAAGAGGGGGGAATGTAAAGCGAGGTTTACTGGTCGGAGCGAAGAGTGTCCTGGAGCCTGTAGATGAGATGGGGCATCCTGCTATTTCCACATACCATAAACGCCTCCCTGAAGTTGTAGTATCGATGGCTCCTGGCGATACCATCATCTACGATAAGATCAAGATCACAGCTCTAAAATCCTTCCACACCGACCTTTACGCTATAGGCTTCAGACTCGATGACGGTAAACGATCGATATCCTACTTCTCAGATACAGAGTTCAAGGAAGAGATGATAAAAGGTGCTGAATCTTCTGATCTCCTGATTTTAAGTGTTTTAAGACCCGGCAATAAGAGACTTCACGGTCATCTATGTATCGATGATGCGATAAAGATCGTTGAGCTCCTATCCCCAAGAAGGGTTTTGATAACTCACTTTGGCTATAAGATGATCAGGGGGGGCCCTGAAAATGAGGCTAGAAAGATAACTGAAAGGACAGGGATAGATACTATCGCTGCCATCGATGGGATGAAGATCACACTTTCAAAGTCTTTTACATCCCTCGATTCTTGGATGAGTGGTAGTAGATGATAAGTTTTAATTACTGATGAAGATGAAACCTTGAGTGGACCTGCTTTCCACGCCACGGCCCACATCATCTTCTTCGCAGTTTCCACCCCATCCTTCTGAAAAGTGATACAACTTCGGGAATTTCGGCAGCAAATCTCACATGAGTGCAATCTTCAGACCTATCCAATTCACAGACAATCCTGCCTTCTTTTATGAGAACATTCACCCATCTGTTCAACGTCTCATCAAATATCGTCACACTATCCTTGGTTACATTCCAGACCTTAAGTGTATGGATAATTCGGTTGATCTCATAACCGAGTTCTGAAAGTCTTTTCCTTATCGCCTCCTTGATGAACTCTGGGCGGCTTTCATATCCATACCTCCCATCCCTTATGATCGAGTCTATCTTATCGATAAGCTCTTTTGGAAGGCTTACGGAAGCAAACTTTTTTGTCATGGTCAATATTAAGAACTAAGACCAATTTAACATTTCCGTTATCTGTCACGTATATGCAAATTATTATGGATTTAAATATTCATGGTGTCTATTCTAATATCGATCTATTATGAGTGAAATAGAAAAGAAAGGAATGGGATGGCTTCCAGACTATCCTGATTATCGAGATTATACAGTGGAGCATGAGAAGATCAAGCCTATGTTACAAAAGATGCGAGTTGAAGAGCCTGTAACGGTAGGTCTTCCAACTTCTGTAGACCTTAGGGATTGGTGTTCGCCCATCGAAGATCAAGGCCAGCTTGGATCGTGCACAGCACATGCAGGTGTAGGATTAGTAGAGTATTATGAGCGGAAGGCTTTTGGAAGGCATATAGATGCTTCTAGGCTCTTTCTTTACAAGGTAACAAGAAACCTTCTCCATTGGAAAGGAGATACTGGGGCCTTTCTACGCACTACAATGGGAGCCATGGTGCTGTTCGGGGTTCCCCCAGAAGAATATTTGCCCTATGTAATAGCCGACTACGATAAGGAGCCAAGTGCGTTCTGTTATGCTTTCGCCCAAGCTTATCAACCCATTAAATACTTGAGGCTCGATCCACCTGCTACACAGAAGGATGTACTTTTGGCAAGAATCAAGACAAATTTGGCTGCTGGTTTGCCATCGATGTTCGGGTTTACCGTCTACGAGTGCATTTACCAAGCTTCTGCTGATGGGAAGATTCCTTACCCATGTCCTGGAGAGGGAGTTCTTGGCGGTCATGCTGTGATGGCTGTTGGGTATGACAACGACATGAAGATCAAGAACACCACTTGTGGAAAGGAGACCACTGGAGCATTGCTCATCAGGAACTCTTGGAGCAAAGGATGGGGCGATAAAGGCTATGGATGGTTGCCGTACGAGTATGTGCTAAAAGGATTGGCAGTCGATTGGTGGACGATACTGAAGAAAGAATGGGTTGATACAGAGATCTTCAAACTTTAATCCAAAAACGCCTGTACATGCGAATCGATCATCCTATCATAGCGTGATACATACGTAAAGTTACGAATAAGATAGATGAGGTAAATAAATAAATAAACAAAGATAGTCTAAAAGTCCCCCAATGAGGACAGTGATCGAAGCCATTCCTCTTTGTTGAGGTGTGTAGAAAGTTTGTTTTATGAACCGAAAAATCTTTTACCATGAGAGGAATAGGACTATCAGGTGGATTAGGATGGCAAAATCCAAAAAAGGCGAGGAAGAGAAAAAGAAAAAGTACTACTACTATAAGAAGAAAGAGAAGAAAGCTGAAAAAGTCAAAAAATGATGAAATCAAGAGAATAAGGCTATAGCTTCAGAAATCTCGGTATACACCTCTGATCTTCGATGGGGTTGAAGTTCTTAAGTTCATCGATACCAACAGGAATCACGATTCTAGATACCATACCATGTAGACTGTATGGAAGCCTGATCATTCTCATGCCACCCGAGGTAACCCACTCATCTATCAGGTAGCCCTTATCCTTCAGATTCCGAGCAAGTTTTCTCCTCTCTCCATAGCTCATCTTGAAGGCCCTTTCATCAGAGACATGGATGTGGAATCCTCTACCTGAATAAACGATCTCCATAGATGAGAACGTCTTCTTAAGTTCCTTATAGAGGTTTATCGTCTCCTCCTTAACCATCTGAAGTTCGAGCTCACAGAAACTTAGACCCTGATGCCTTCTCATCTTATCCGTGAGGGTGCCATGAATTGGGCAAGTAAGATTTTCGGGATCAAGGTCGAAGGCCATCTCTTGGCCAGTTATATTGCCCTTTTCATCGTAAATGTTCCTATCATAATAGACCGATTCGGGCATGAACTCCAGAATCCAATCTCTTACCTCCTCCAGATCCCCATGTCTTTCGATGATTATGGTTGTAGAAGCATCTTCCTCATACTTCTTCGGGTAGATTCTGGTATGCCTCCCTATAACTACTGCAAAGATCACTTTCTTCATCCTCCCTTCAAACCATCTTCTAACCCTTTCAAGTTCGAACTCATCTCTATAGAACTTCTCCCTCTCATCTAGAGTTGAGTAACGCATGCCTTTAGGAAGATGATATCTGACCATCTAAATCACGATTATAATGAGATAATCATCACAAGTATTAAGGGAAAATTTAATCATTTCCTTACAACAAATAGTTGCTCGCTTCCTTGGCCAGAAGGGATCATGGCCATAGATAGTGTACATACGGTATTAAAAAACGCCTTTGATGAATTTAATCTCAAGAATCATCACCTTTGATGAAGAGGGCAAGATACACTTTAAGGATGTCCCTGAAACCCCAGATTCTCATTATATTGGTGAAGTGATAAAAGAAGCGAAGAGCCTGATAGAACTGGCCAGATTGAGATCGAAGATGTCTATGGAGCAATTCCTATGATTTTTATTTTTATTAGAAATCTGTTTTTGTCTCTAGATTTGAAATTAAGCCTCGGGTGGGTCTCGATCCCACGACCTATTGCTTACAAGGCAATTGCTCTTGGACGAACTCTTCCAGCTGAGCTACCGAGGCTGATAAAATCTAAAACTGGATGTTTATTTGTTTTGCTCAGACCGATTAAGCGCAATGTATTTACCCTCGATAGTATATCTGAAGCAGAAGATTGAGGATAAGATCGAAGGAGGAGTTGTCCGCTCAATATGGGCATTATGGTGAGAAGCTAGATAAGGCCCTAAAACTCGTATCTGAAGGAAGCGTAAAGCTTCATAAGTTCTTCCCCAGTGGGCGTGAAATATGGACGGTCGTAGGTCGAGAGGGTGACCAGTTGGTCGATGATTCACAACCTTACTGCTCCTGTGGTCACTTCTACTATCAAGTACTCAGTAACAAAGACGATATCTGTTACCATCTACTTGGGTTGAAGATCGCAAAGCAGATGAAGGAGTTCGATGTGATAGAATTTCAGGACTCTGAATATCCATCTTTGTTGGAAAGCATTCTGAAGGATATAGCGAAGCCACTCAAAAGGGCAAAAAATACTGAGAACGTAAAGTAGGTAGGGTTGCCTTATCTATCTCGTTTAGACGCTTTCCTTAAATATCTCCCATACTCCATGAGGCTATAAAGTGCCTTTGCAGCCCTCCTAGGCATAGAGTAGGAGGGGATGCCGCTCTTTTCGAACCTGACTCTGAACTCCTCTGCCATCTCCGTCCCCCCCATCACACAAGCCACTACGGGTTTGGTCTGCCCCTTTGCCACATCTACAACCTTCTCAATGACATCATCTAGAATAGAAGGTGTTTGAGGTAAGGTTATGACCAGTACGCCATCTATATCTTTGTCATCGAGTAATATCTTAAGGGCCCTGGCGTACATATCGCTCGTTGCCAATGCAGTGAGGTCGACTGGGTTTGAGTTTGCCATTATAGGGATGAGGTCACCCCTTGTCTTCAACTCATCAAATTTATTTGTTATACTATCCGAAAGCTTTACAATCGATAGCCCAGATTCTTCACATGCATCTGTGGCAACAACGCCTGGGCCTCCACCATTCGTCAGTATAGCGGCTTTATTACCAGGGGATGGCAGTTGTAGATTCAAAGCCCTCCCCATATCGAAGAGCTCTTCCACATCCATCGCCCTTACAATTCCGCTCTGCTTGAAGACTGCACCATAAATCTGGTCTACTCCGCTCAATGTAGCGGTATGGGATGCAGCCGCCTTCGCTCCTGCCCCAGTCCTTCCTGCCTTCAGAGCAACTATCGGCTTGATCTTCGTTATACCTTTTGCAGATTCAAAGAGCTCTCTCCCTTTGCCTATCCCTTCGATGTATAATAGAATCACCTTTGTCCTCCCATCTTCAGCAAAATAGCTTAGAAGTTCATGCTCTTCTACATCACACCTATTACCGAGGCTTACGAAAGCCCTCACACCCATGCCATGACCAGCCATGTAATCCAAGGCTGCAGCCCCAAAGGCCCCACTCTGACTTATCAGTACGATCGACCCTGGAAAGGGTCTTGCTGTTGCCACAACTTCCCTCCCACTTGAGAGCATCTTGACCTCTGGTAAGAAGAGCGTATCAATCCCTGAATAAGGGTCGTATATGCCCATGCAGTTTGGACCTATTATCCTTATTCCCGATCTTGAGCCTATTCTTACCACATCATCCTCGAGTTTTTTATTCCCTACTTCGCTGAACCCAGAGGATATTATTATTACTGCCCTTACGCCTGCTTCTCCAGCATCTTCCATTACGCCAGGAACTGCCTCTGCTGGAATCGCTATTATGATCATCTCAACATCTTTCTGAATCTCCTTTAAAGATGGGTAGCACTTTATGCCAAGAACTTCGGTGTATTTTGGGTTCACTGGGTAGACTTCTCCCTTGAACACCCCCCTCTCTTTGTTCATCAGAAGGTTATGCAACACAACGTAGCCAACTTTTGTTTTTGTATGCGAGGCGCCTATCACAGCCACCGATGCTGGCTCAAAGAAGGATTTCATACGATTTTCCATAGCATTCTTTCCCTTCGTAAATTTATGAATCGATTTATTTAAATTTGAATCGTGCATCTTTATGCTCTTAGTTACAACGAATTTCTTCCAAGTCTAGTTACATATACATATTCATCCTTGAAATGATTGTTTCATTGGTCTTCGAAGGCATTTTGTGTCGATTTTATTATTTATGCCACAACCTATTCCTTTAATCATGCAACAAGAGTATACCTTCTAACCTTCATCATCAACTAGAATTTTGAGGCCTAGCCGATCTCCTTAAGCCTGTGGAAAGTTCAGCTCTTCGCCATTTTCTTGAGCTCTTCGTAAGCCCTTTTAACCTCTTCTACTGAAGCCTCATCTTCGAGTGTCGATAGATCGCCGATGGAACTGCCTGTAGCCACGGCCTTTAAAACACGCCTCATGATCTTCCCGCTTCTCGTCTTCGGAAGACTCGTTACAAAGTATATCTCTTCTGGCGTTGCTATGGGACCTATCACTTTCCTCATATGCTCCTTCAACTCTTCTACGAATTTCTCGGAGGGTTCATAATCCCGCCTTGGTATGGCGAAGATCGTGATGATCTCTCCCTTTATGGGGTCTGGCTTTCCTATCACAGCTGCTTCAGCTACGCCGGGATGGGCTACCGCTGCGCTTTCAAGCTCGGCAGCCCCCAATCTATGACCAGCTATCTTCAATACTTCGTCTGCCCTTCCCAGTATCCAAAAGTAACCTTCTCGATCCTTGATAGCATAGTCTGATGTAAAGTACATACCTGGAAACCTTGACCAATAGGTCTGATTGTACCTCTCTGGATCCTTGTAGATAGTCATCAACATCCCAGGCCAAGGCCTTCTTATGATCAAGTAACCTCTTTCCCCTAGAGGAGCAGGCTCGCCGCTATCTTTGACGACTTCTGCATCGATACCTGGTAGTGGGAAGGTCACAGACCCTGGCTTAAGGGGTACCATATCCAGTCCTGGAAGCGGTGAAATCATTATCCCGCCTGTCTCGGTCTGCCACCAAGTATCCACTATCGGACATCTACTTCTTCCTATGTTTTTGTAGTACCAGATCCACGCTTCAGGGTTTATCGGCTCGCCGACGGTACCCAGAATCTTTAGGCTACTCAGATCGTGTTTCTTTGGCCCTTCTTCTCCATACCTCATGAACATTCGAATAGCTGTAGGGGAGGTATAAAATGCAGTGACCCTGAATTTCTCTACGATCTGCCACCACCTGTCGATGGATGGATAGTCGGGCGCACCTTCGTACATGACCAAGGTTGCACCATAGCTTAGAGGAGCGTAGACTATGTTGCTATGCCCCGTGACCCAACCTACGTCTGCTGTGCACCAATAGACGGTATCCTCTCTGATATCGAAGACCCATTTAAAAACCGAGTGGTTGTAGACAATGTATCCGCCAGTAGAGTGGACGATACCCTTGGGTTTGCCCGTTGTTCCCGATGTGTAAAGTATGTAGAGGGGGTGTGTGGACTCGACAGGCTCAGGCTTGACGTAGGGTTCTGCGTCTTTGAGGAGGTCTTGGAGCCAGTAGTCTCGTCCCTCCTCAAAATTGACCTCCAAGTCTGTCCTTCTGACTACGATGACACTTTCAACCGATGGACACTCAGTCAGGGCTTCGTCAACAGTATCTTTTAGTCTGAGGACCTTTCCTCGCCGAAAGGCTCCATTCGACGTTATGAGAACTTTGGCTTCAGTGTCGTTGACCCTGTCAGCCAAGGCTCTTGCACTGAAGCCCGAGAAGATGACTGTGTGGGGGGCCCCAAGCCTAGCGCAAGCCAGCATGAAGATAGGCAATTCAGGTATCATGGGCAGATACAAGGCAACTCTGTCGCCTTTTCTAACCCCTAGATTTCTAAGGACTGAAGCGAACTTGTTCGTTTCTCTATAGAGATCTGAGTAACTAAGGGTGTTGCTATCTCCTGGCTCACCTTCCCAGTAAAGGGCGACCTTATTTCTGCGCCAAGTTTTGTCATGGAAATCGACACATTGGTACGATGCGTTCAACCGGCCTCCTACAAACCACCGAGCGAAAGGTGGTTCCCACTCCAAGACCTTATCCCAGCACCTGAACCACTCCAATTTTCTGGCCTCTTCATCCCAAAAGCCTTCCATGTCCTCAAGAGAGCGAGTGTAAGCATCTGAATATATCTTAGAGGGCCAATACTTGGACTCAAAGGGCAAGGATGTAGGTTCGGATGACATTCTCAACAAACCTCCTTGTTTCTTCAATAAATTTATAGAGCTACCCTAATAAAGGATATGATAGATAGCGGTAATCACGTCTAGATGAAAGTTTGCCGCTGTCTTCTTATTCGACTTTATTGTTGATAGCGATAATTAATTAAGTGGCTACTTTACTTTAGGACCTTTCAGACCAGCACAGTGGACCTCTCCTTTAAACCTTCTTATAAAAGACCCACATGCAAAACATTCTAAGAAAGGAACTTCCTCTTTTATTACAGGACATGAGACCAACTCGTATCCCATATTTTTCATCATCTTACCACTTACAGCCCCCTTTAAGATCTCTTTGACTTCCTTCGACACTCTCAAAGGCTTCTCCTTTTTCAGTACTTTGATAGAATACTTTGGTTGATCTGCCATCACTATCAAACTTTAATTCGAATTTTTAAAATATAAAGCAGATGGTCAACTTATCGTAGACAATACACCAAATTCGATATTTCAACACCATCTTTAAGGGTTGAACCCACGACTCGATCTCATACTTTTTGGAGCAAGTTTAAAGCGGTTCATAAATCTGTATATAAGGAGAAGGGTGATGAGTAAAAGAGAGGTCAAGTTGAGACCTATAGGTTACGTAAAAAGCCAAAGTCAAGGAGGATAGGGAAAAAGATAGGAAGAATATGGTCTATGCCGAAAGGATTTCATTTACAATTGAAGGCCTTGAAGAATTTGTCAAGAGCAGACG
>JACGUG010000004.1 GCA_024256285.1 archaeon | reverse complement strand
CGTGATAAGAATCGTTCCGAGGTATTCATCCTTCAGCCTCCAGCAACTGTAAAATACCATGGAGGGGCACCCTCACCCAATCAGGGCGGTTGTTGAGCTCGTAACCTAACTCATATATGGCCTTCTCTAGGAGGTAGGCGTCTAGAAGGACTTTCAACTTCTCATGATCCTTTGGTAGCAAGGGCGTCTGTGCCATGATCTCTAGGTAGCCACGTAAGAAGGTGGCCGAAATCCATAGGTACCAGAACCGCGCCCATCGTTCCAGCACGGGCAGATCCTCTGGTCGAAGTGCTGCAGGTGCTGGACCGAGGAGAGGGGTATATGCAGCATAGTGGAAGGAGCGTATCATGCCAGCGACATCACGTAGGGGCGAGCGCTTGAGCCGCCGCTCACTGAGGGGACGAGCTGGCTCCCCTTCGAAGTCGATAATCACAAAGTCCTTGCCTGTGTAGAGCACTTGTCCTAAATGATAATCCCCATGGCATCGGATTCGCATAGCCGTGATTTTTTGTTGTAGGACCGACTGGGAGCATCTAATGATCGTTTCCTTCAGGTCTAGGACCTTTTGGGCTTCTTTTCTCACCTCGTCAGGGAGATTTTTTATGCGCTTGCGTAAAAAACGCAAAACCTGGATGGTGAGACTACGCATAGTCTGGTAGATGGAACGCTGGTAGAAGAAAGAAAAGGGCTCGGGAGAGAAGTTAGGGTCATCTTGATTTGAGGCCAGCGCCATATGAAGCTCAGCAGTCCTCTGACCCAAAAGCTTCGCTGATACTATATAGGGTCCGATCGTCTCTTGGGCTAGCTGAGGGGGATCATCTTCGCTCAAAGTCAGTAGGGGTTTCTGAGGAATGGATGGCATCTGCATGTCCGGGCTTGCCAGAACTCGCTCATAGAATTGGCCAAGGGCGTCCAAGGTGTGTTGCCACGCATCCCCTTGGTTCTGTACATAGCCTTGAAGAATGCCTAAGGTTACGGGTTCGCCATTCTTCTGCTGTCTGTACTCGAGGTAGCCGATCACAGGAGGGATGTAGGGGAAGGACGCTTTCTCCGTGAGGAAAAGTCCAATCTCTAGGTCAGGGTTAACTCCTTCCTCCAAGCGCCGAAAGACCTTCAAAATTAGCCGGTCCCCGTAGACTACAGAGGTGTTGCTTTGTTCCGCCTTAAGAAGTGTGGATTCCAGTGGAACTTTCACCAGTCCATGAATCTTCCGAAATGCTTGGGTCGGCGAAGCCAGAACCTTGCCAGAATCTCCCTTGAACTGCTGGCGGCGAGCAATAGCTTTTATCAAACCATTGCAAAAGTCCATGTCAGCCAAAGCATCGCAGAGCACACCTTCTAAATTACCGCCTTTTCTTCTCACCTCTAAGTGTGCGACAACAGCATTGGGGAATTTTTCTTTGATCTGATTCGCCTGCTTCCCAGAAGCAAAGGTAAGAGGGATAAGATAAGTCTCCGGTTCTTCTTCAATATACCCTACGCGAACTAAAGTTAGGTACGCAACAGAGGAAGCATAGGTCACAGGGATAACATCCAGTATCTCCATTGACTGAATGTGCCTTGCCTTCCCACCAAACCAACGGCACCTCAGCAAGTAGACCTTTAAGATCTCCCCTAGGATAGTCCTGCTCTCTTTCCTTAGGATGCTTGCCCACTTCCCTGTAGTTGTGAGGCTTGCAACTGGAACTTCTGAGAGTCCCGCAAAGAGACTAACCTGATCAGGACATCTGGACTCCAAGGAGAACCAGTAAAAGGCGTATGAGCCAAGGGTGATATAATATGGTTCTTCTCCGATGGGAGGGAACTCCACATGTCCAGAGACCTCAATGGGTACCTTCCCCTTGAATTCGTTAAGGTTGAGGTTGACATGCTGGGCTAGGCGTGAAAGGTTGGCCACCACTAAGACAGTCTCGTCTTGATAGCGGCGGAGGAAGACGAGCACCTTATGATTCTCTGGATTAAGAAACTCAATAGTTCCCCGACTGAAAGCCTTGAAGCGCTTCCTTAGGGTGATGAGGCGCTTCATCCACCAGAGAAGGGAGTCAGGATTATTCTGTTGGGTCTTCACATTGACTGCCTCGTAGTGATACTCGGGATCAATGATGACTGGGAGATATAGCTTCTGGGGGTTGGCTGGGGAGAAGCCTGCGTTTCGGTCGGCACTCCATTGCATCGGGGTGCGAACGCCATCACGGTCACCAAGATAGAAGTTGTCCCCCATGCCGACCTCGTCCCCGTAGTAAATTATTGGCGTTCCTGGCAAAGAGAAAAGCAGACCGTTCATCAATTCTATCTTCTTCCGGTCGTTGTTCAAAAGGGGGGGTAGGCGACGGCGGATTCCTAAGTTTATTCGCATACGAGGATCTCGGGCGTACATCCGGTACATGTAGTCTCGTTCTTCATCTGTAACCATCTCTAGCGTCAGTTCGTCATGATTTCGGAGGAAAAGGGCCCACTGGCAGGTCTCAGGGATAGGTGGCGTTTGCTGTAGGATATCAACGATGGGAAAACTGTCCTCCATGCGGAGGGCCATAAACAGGCGGGGCATAAGAGGAAAATGGAAGGCCATGTGACATTCGCTCCCATCGCCGAAGTAGGCGGCAGCTTCCTCGGGCCATTGGTTGGCCTCCGCCAGCAACATACGATTTTCAAATCTTTCATCCACATGGCGCCGCAATTTCTTAAGGAAGGCGTGTGATTCAGGCAGGTTCTCGCAGTTGGTGCCTTCCCTCTCGTAGAGATAGGTTACAGCGTCTAGACGGAGTCCATCCACGCCTAGGCCCAGCCAAAAGTCCACCACTCTGAGAATGCCCTGCCTCACAAGGGCACTGTCGTAGTTAAGGTCGGGTTGATGTGAGTAAAAGCGGTGCCAATAATAGGCCTTAGCCACAGGATCCCACGCCCAATTTGATGACTCAAAATCCTTGAAGATGATTCTGGCTTCTTTGTATTTTTCAGGGGTGTCGCTCCATACATAGAAGTTCCTTAGTCTCGCACTAGGTTTAGCCTTCCTTGACTTCTGGAACCAAGGATGCTGGTTGGATGTGTGGTTTAAAACTATTTCTGTAATGACCTTTATGCCTCTCTTATGTGCCTCCTTTAGGAATTTTTTAAAATCTCTAAGGGTTCCATATTGTGGATGAATATTAAAATAGTCTGCTATGTCGTAACCGTCATCTTTAAGAGGCGACGGGTAGAAGGGTAGAAGCCAAATGGCAGTTATACCTAGGTCCTTAAGATAGTCGAGCTTCGTTGCCAACCCCTTGAAGTCTCCCACACCGTCTCCGTCACCGTCATAGAAAGTTTTTACATGAAGCTCGTATATTATGACATCCTTATACCATAACGAGTCATCCTCTAGACGGTCGCCATAACCAGACATATCTTACGTTCCCTCTCACATAAAGTAGTCAAAGTCCTTCTCTCTTCTCATTCTTCTTTTCAATTTAAATATCCGAGCTGGTATTATGTTGGGATCTAGCTCAACATAGTTCCATTCTCCCTGCCAAATATATTTATCGTCGCCCAGCAGATCGTGCACAAGGTATGGCTGGCCTAGCTCTATCCCTAGCTCCTCGATTGGAACTCTTAACCACCCAGACTGTGTATGGAACGGGTCTAGATTTACAACCACAAGTATTATGTTGGATAGATCTTCTGTTGCTTTTCCATAGCAGATCATATTCTCGTTATCGTTTTCATAGAATCTGAGATTCCAAGTCGTCTGGAGGCTAGGGTTCTCTCTTCTTATCTTATTAACTCTGGCTATGAATTCTTTTAGGTTCTCCGGTCTGTTTTTGTCCCAGTATTTAATCTCATACTTTTCAGAGTTAAGGTACTCCTCCTTTCCCGGTATGGCCTTGTTCACGCAGAGTTCGTATGCTGGTCCGTAGATACCATAATTCGAGGAGAGTGTAGCGGCAAGAACCAGCCTTATGATGAATGCTGGCCTTCCACCATACTGGAGATATTCCGGCAGAATATCCGGCGTGTTAGGCCAAAAGTTTGGCCTGAAATATTCCTTAACGTCGGTTTGTGTCAGTTCGGTAAGGTATTCGATCAGTTCTTTTTTGGTGTTACGCCAAGTGTAGTAGGTATAGGATTGGGTGAACCCAACCTTTGCTAATTGATACATGACCTTAGGTCTTGTAAACGCTTCAGAGAGGAAAATGACATCAGGATAATCCTTTTTCACCTCTCGAATAAGCCACTCCCAGAACTTGAACGGCTTGGTATGTGGATTATCGACCCTAAATATCCGTATTCCTTTATCTATCCAGAAATAGACAATACTCTTCAACTCCTCCCAGAGACCCTGCCAGTTCTCTGTCTCAAAGAAGAATGGAATCACATCTTCGTACTTTTTAGGAGGGTTTTCAGCGTAGTGTACCGTGCCGTCCGGCCGCCATCGAAACCATTCAGGATGCTCCTTTAAATATGGATGATCCGGAGAACACTGGAAGGCTAGGTCCAAAGCAATTTCGATGCCGTACTCTCGCGCCTTATTTACTAACCTCTCAAGGTCTTCGAAGGTGCCTAGCTGAGAGTGGATCGCTTTATGCCCCCCTTCCTCTGACCCTATCGCCCAAGGAGTTCCGGGATCATCCGGTCCGCTGATCGGTGAATTGTTCTTGCCCTTACGGTTTGTTCTTCCTATAGGATTTATCGGAGGAAGGTAAAGCAAGTCGAATCCCATCTTCATCAGTTCTGGAAGTAGTTTCTCACAGTCCTTGAACGTCCCATGTTCTACGGGGGTAGATGAGCATGATCTTGGAAACAATTCGTACCAAGTACTGAAAAGAGCTTTCTTTCTATCAACTACAACCTCGAGTTCTTTCTCATAAATCGTTACAAACTGCCTTTCCGAATACTTCTCCATGAGACTTGTGAGTTCCTCAGAAAGAGCGACTGAGACGGCTCTCTCTACATCGACGCTACCAATCTCTTTAAGAACTTTACCAAATTCTCTAAGCATCTCCTTGTCGCTTTCTATTTCAGCTCTTTCTAACGCTTTATTTATGTAGTCGATACCAATTCCCATATCTGCTTTTATATCTTGATTTGCCCCTAACTTTTTCTGCAGATCTTGTTGCCATGTCTTAAAGTGATTCACCATGCCAATAAGTGTATAACGATATGTGCCCACATGCTTGACTACGAACTCTCCCTCCCACCTATCGTTTTCAAGGTATCGCATCTCAACCTCTTTCCAATCTGGTTCTGTACTTTTCCTATACAGTAATCTGGCGGAAACAACATCATGACTATCAGAAAAAATGTCGGCTTGAACCACGACTTTCTCACCGACGACCCTCTTTATGGGGAAGTCCCCACAGTTGATTTCAGGTTTGACATTTTCTATGACAACACGTTTCCTTCCTTCATTGAACAGAAGCATTCTAGAAATCCTCACCTATATTATTTATACCATTATTTTTAGATATTCTAAAATTATACTTGGTATTGTTTTTAGGTTTTTCTTTCCTAAAGCACCGTCATAAATCTCACATACTTCGCATACATCCTAAATTTCTTGATATTCCACTTAAAATCATAAAAACTCGTTGGACTTATCTTTTAATAAAGATATGATGAAACTTCATTTCCTAAAGCCTCTGGCCAACTGTATATCCCAATATCTATTTAATATGATTCTCTATTATTTCACGCTCCTCTTGTTTTCTAACCCTCACATAGACTGCTGTATCAGAGATTCTCAGCATCCTCTTTGCACCCCTTCCTCTATACCCCTTTAGGAGGTTGGGATCTTTTATATTTATATATGAGTTGAAACCTGATATCCTCATCTAGCCTAGATAATAATGAGCTGCTTAAAGAAGTTGGTGAATACGGTCTGTTAGGATAACTATCCTTAACCAAGGGGTGTATTATGGGAAGATTACTAATAGTTTCAAATCGATTGCCGATCACTATAGTAAAAAGAAAGGGTAAGTTATACTTCCAACCTAGTACAGGTGGCTTAGCTACAGGATTAAGTTCATTCTATAAATCGTATCAGAGTCTATGGATAGGATGGCCGGGAACCGCTCTGAAAGAAATAAAAGGGAAGGAGAAAGATGTTAAAGAAAGGTTGTTATCCGAAAGCTGTTATCCCGTCTTTCTCTCTCGACGCGATATTGAAAATTACTATCATGGCTTTTGTAATAAAACCATCTGGCCCCTTTTTCACTATTTCCCTCAGTACACAATATATAGCGAAAGTTTGTGGGATGCTTATAAAAAGGTGAACAAGGCATTTTATAACGCTATCGTTAAAGTAGCGGAGCCAGACGATATTATTTGGGTTAACGATTATCATTTAATGTTACTTCCAAAACTTATAAGAGAGAAATTACCGGAGGCCACAATAGGATTTTTCCTTCACATACCTTTTCCATCTTTTGAGATATTTCGCTTGCTTCCATGGCGCAGAGAGATTATAGAAGGACTTTTGGGATCAGATCTCATAGGGTTTCACACATACGACTATGTTTGGCATTTTCTTGATAGTGTTCGTCGTCTGTTAGGTTACGAGCATACTCTTAGTCAGATCACTGCTGGTAACCGCATAGTGAAAGCAGATGCATTTCCAATGGGGATCGATTACAAACGATTTGTCAATGTCGTACACGAACCAGAAGTGCAGAGAGAAATTAACAGAGTTCGTAAAGAAATAGGAGAGCGTAAAATAATTCTATCAATCGATCGTTTAGACTATACTAAAGGTATACTCCTGAGACTAGAAGCCTTTGATGCCTTTTTGGAAAAGAATCCAAAATATAAGGAAAAAGTAACTCTTATTCTGGTGGCATCCCCTTCACGTATAAAGGTAGAACAATATAAGCAACTGAAAAAGCAGCTAGATGAACTTGTAGGGGGAGTTAATGGAAAGTACGGTACTATTGGGTGGATGCCTATTTGGTACTTATACCGCTTCTTGCCTTTTCATGCCCTCGTCGCTTTGTATAACATCGCCGATGTTGCTCTTCTTACTCCTCTAAGGGATGGCATGAATCTGATAGCCAAAGAATTTATTGCAACCAAAACCGATGGTAAGGGTGTCTTAATCCTCAGCGAGATGGCTGGGGCCGCACATGAGTTAGGAGAAGTGATTGTAGTAAATCCAAATAACAAGGAAGAGGTCGCAGAAGCGTTGAAAGAAGCCCTATCGATGTCAGACGAAGAACAGATAGAGCGTAATAGGATAATGCAAATGAGGCTACAGCGTTACAACGTAATGCGATGGGCGAGTGATTTTATGGATCGATTGTCTCATACTAAAAAGCTACAACAGAAATTCCATGCAAAGAGACTTACATATGAAATAAGAAGGAAGTTGATTAGCGAATATTCTAAAAGCAACAAGCGGCTAATCTTATTGGATTATGACGGAACTCTCGTTACTTTTGGAGTAAAGCCTGAAAAAGTAAAACCAGATGACGAACTCTTAAGATTGCTTGAAGAACTTGCTCGGGAACCCGAAAATGATGTAGTGATCATAAGCGGACGGGACAAAGACACCTTAAAGAGGTGGTTTGGTGAACTGGACTTGGGGTTGATTGCTGAACATGGCGTATGGATTAAAGAGAAAGAAAAGATGTGGGAGATGATAGAGCCTCTAGAAAGTGATTGGAAAGACGAGATACGACCAATCCTTGAAATGTATGTGGATAGAACTCCTGGTTCTTTCATTGAAGAAAAAGATTTCTCCCTTGTCTGGCACTACCGAAAGTCTAATGTGGAGTTAGGTGTAGTAAGGGCAAGGGAGCTAACAGATGATCTTTTACACCTTACAGAAAATCTTGATCTTGGGGTTTTAGAAGGGAGTAAAGTGATTGAAGTCAAGAATATTGGGATAAATAAGGGCCGAGCTGCACTACGATCGATTTCAAAGAGGAAATGGGACTTCGTCTTGGCTATAGGTGACGATTGCACAGATGAAGATGTTTTCGAGGCACTTCCTGAATCGGCATACTCCATTAAAGTTGGTTTTGGCCCTTCAAAGGCTAGATTTAATTTAGATTCTGTAACTGAAGTGAGATCGTTATTAAAAGAGTTGATCCAAACTCGGAGGGAGAAATTATGAGGCATCTTGACGACTATAGAGAAATCTTGGGGATGAGGCTATCTCTGAGATAAATTGTTTGCTTCGTGAAGAGTTTAAATGGGATAAAAATTTCTTGAGAGACATAAAAGGTCCAAAGGTGAGTAAACTATAATTAATTATATTTATTTGTCATACGACATAACCTCATAAATATATCTTTACATCTTAAAAATCTGTTACGATGAAGTCTTTTAGACCTTTAGATAAGTTAAAAGCGAGTTACCTTAGAAGATGGGTTCCCCTAAGTGTTCTAGTAGGTATTGTGGCTGGGTTAGGTGCGATAATCTTTGACGAAGCAGTAACGTATGCCACCGATTTTTTCTTAGGGTTTGGAGCAGGTTACATACCACCTTCGCCTCCCTCACCTATAGTCATGCTTATGGAACGGCCTTATATGGTACCATTGATAACCACATTAGGTGGACTGCTAAGTGGAATAATCGTCTATAAGCTTGCCCCTGAAGCAGAAGGCGATGGTACAGATGTAGCCATAGATGCCTTCCATCATAAAAAAGGTGAGATCAGAAGTAGGATTCCATTAATTAAGTCAATAGCATCTGCAATAACCATAGGATCGGGTGGCAGTGTGGGTAAGGAAGGCCCTGCTGCCCAGATATCTGCAGGTTTTGGATCCATAATAAGCAGATTGTTACGTCTCAATGTACATGACAGAAGGATAATGATGGCGACAGGTATAGGGGCGGGCATAGGCACCATATTCAAAGCCCCTTTTGGGGGCGCCCTCTTAAGTAGCGAGATTCTATATAAAAGAGACTTTGAAGTCGAAGTACTCATACCCTCCTTTATCGCATCGATAACTGGGTACAGCATATTTGCTTCAGTTAAAGGATGGTCTCCAATCTTTGTACATGCAACGATATACCCCTTCACCCATCCATGGGAGCTCATCTTTTATGCGATTTTGGGCATAATTTGTGGTTTGATAGGAATATTGTATGTAAAGGCATTTCATAAATCGAAGAAGATTTTTAAAGAATCTAAGATTTGGAAAATCTTGAAGCCAACTTTGGGTGGGCTGTTAGTTGGTTTGATCGCTATATCTCTGCCTCAAGTCTTAGGCACGAGTTATGGCTGGCTTCAATTGGTTATAAATGGGGATTTTGCCCTTCTCCCTATAGAGATTATGTTTTTGTTGATCTTTGCCAAGATAATGGCTACAGCACTGACTATAGGCTCAGGAGGTAGTGGAGGAGTGTTCGCCCCAAGCTTGGTGATTGGCGGCATGATAGGTGGAGTGACTTGGTATATCTGTCATAATTTGTTCTTATTGCCGACGCTAAGCCCTGCGCCTTTCGTTATTGTAGGCATGATGGCCTTCTTAGGTGGAGTAGGTAAGATACCTATAGCTGTCATTTTGATGGTCGGTGAGATGACGGGCACGTACACTTTGTTGGTGCCATCGATAACAGCAACGATTTTGGCTTATGTAATAACTGGAGATTTGTCGATTTACGAAAATCAGGTATCTACCAGAGCAGATTCGCCGGTGCACAGGGCAGGGTTTTCAGTATCTCTGTTGCAGAAGTTGAAAGTAAAGGATGCCATGAAGGAAGATGTCTTAACAGTAAAGCCAGAAGATAAAGTCGGCGATGTAGCTAAAATGATGATGTATAGAAGAATAGGAGGTCTCCCAGTGGTCAAGGACGACAAGTTAATTGGTATTGTAACTTTAAGCGATGTACTACAAGTTCCTGAAGAAGCACGTGAGAAGACTATGATCGATGAGATTATGAGTAAAAAGTTGGTCGTTACTTATCCAGACGAGTCCCTCTACCACGCCTATGGAAAGATTCTAGGGTACCAGATAGGGCGCTTACCAGTTGTAGATAGAGCCCATCCTGAAAGGCTTTTGGGCATAATCGCAAGAATAGATCTTGTGAGAAAGCATGAGATGGAAGTGCGTTTGCTGTTAGAAGGTGGTTGAGTTTATTGATCTTCCTATTCTTTCGATTTGTTCTATCTTGCACTTACTTTTACAGTAACATTTATAGTAATCTTCTATCTCCCAAGGGGAACTTTTAAACCCTTTATGTTGATAAGATTATTTGGATTGGACAGAATAATCGAAGAGAATGTAAAAAGAATATGTGTGGAGATCGATGAAGAAGGTTTTAGAAACAAAAATATATTGGTCACAGGAGGCGCAGGTTTCATAGGGAGCTGGTTATGTGATGTTCTCTTTCAGCTTGGGGCAAATATCAGTTGTGTAGACGATCTAACTACAGGTAAGCAGGGGAACATAGAAGATCTTTTAGGGAAAAAAGGGTTCAAATTTATTCAGGAAGATGTCAGAAATTTCAAGAGCAAAGAGAAGTATGACTTTATCTTACACTCAGCCAGCAGGGAAACGCCTGAAGAATACCAAAAGTACCCGATAGAGATCCTGCTCGTGAATTCCCTTGGAACCCGTCGTATGTTGGAAATGGCAAGAAAGATGGACTCAAGAATTCTCTACACTTCTACTAGCGAGGTGTATGGAGATGCCAAAGTTGTCCCAACACCTGAAACTTACTGGGGGAATGTCAATCCTATAGGTGTAAGGTCTTGTTACGATGAAGGAAAGAGGTTCAGCGAAGCTTTGGTAATGGCATACAATAAGGAATACGGCTTGGATACTAGGATCGCCAGGATATTTGATACATACGGTCCTCGCCTAAGGGTGGATGGACGATATTCACGTGTAGTATCTCGTTTTATCTTACAAGCTTTGAGCGGTAAAGATATCACAGTCTATGGAGATGGCTCCCAGACAAGATCCTTCTGCTACATATCGGATACGGTTCAAGGAATCCTTTCGGCGCTCATGAAAGAAGGGGCAAGAGGCGAAGTCATCAATATTGGAGACCCTCAAGAGAGATCGATTCTAGAGTTGGCTGAAAAGATCAAGGGGATGATCAGAAGTAGTTCACGAATCGTTTTTCAAGATCTACCAGAAGATGACCCAAGGAGAAGATGTCCAGACATCACGAAAGCCAAGAAGATTCTCGAATGGGAGCCAAAGATCGAGTTTAAAGAGGGTTTAAAGAAGACCATCGACTGGTTGAGGTACAATGTTGTAATATCATGATTATATATAGAAAGATTGAAGTTCTCGTAGTGTTCTTTAGAAGTAGTTAGTTATTACTTCATTTAATTTAAATAAATACGCCTTTAACCAACAACCATAATCTAGAAGAAAGAACTGCCGACAGTAGGATCGATGTCAAGTTGGTATATCGGGAGCTACTCAGCGGGCAAGAACTCCTCGATCTTCCTCCTAACGATACATAATAGGTTCTTGGATATTACACCCTTTTTGGCTGCTTCTTCAAGCCTCTCTTCATCTACTACACGTGCTTTACCTTCTGGTTCTATGCATACATCCACTTCCAAGTCAACGTATCGGATCCAGCGTGGATACAGTTCAATCGGCGTATTTACGTTGATGTACATCCCCTTATACCGACCATCGTATGAGAAGTATCGAGTTCTCAGATACCATTCCCCTAGCTTAGCTTCGGTGATAGCATAGTCGCCTGGCTCTTTGGGTATCTCAAGTCCATCATACATGCCTCTTCCCTTTATAATTCGGCAGAGCTTGATCAAGCCTTTCTTTTCATCATACACCTCGACCAAGGCCCTACCCAGGTGGAAGACACCCCCATCGAGTTTAACATGCTTCATATTTATCTCACACCCATCGACTGGATAATGAGCTCTAATGGTTAGCTTCAATAACTCTTCCACTTCATCGATAGGGCGCCCCCTATCGATGAGTCTCTCTGCCATATCTACAACCGATGAAATGCTAGCTCCACAAGCCTTGTAGTAGTGATGACCTTTAACTGTTGGAGTAATCGATCCTCGTATAATATCGAGCTTTATCTTAGATAACCATGGAAACTCTGCATCTAAAAGCTGAACATCTCTTCCCATAATAGTTATACTCAGTTGCCTGGCACCAGACCTTCTTATGACTGCGTCAAAGAGGCTTTCCCTCAAGACTGTGTAGAGAGCGTCTATGGCCTCAACTTCTCCTAGGGCTTGAACTCCCTGTCTGTCTAATCTATCGTATACATTTAGTTCACTAGGACTATCATCTTTTTTTAAGTCGAATCTTTTCTGAGTGTAGATAGAAGGTTGAACTATCTCGAAGCCACGGCCAAGAAGGAGCTTAGTCAAAGCGGTCGTGTATACCCCGCGAACCTTAACTTTGACCATTTAGCATCCTCCATTGTATGGCTCATCCTCTTCTTATGCGGTAGAGGTTGCCTACCCTCTCAATGCCGAACTTCACGCCCAAGATCTTTTCTGTAAGCCAGATGTTTGTGTCTAGGTGCTCTGTCATCGACCGAGTTAGATAGATGGACTCGCCTTCAGCCAAACCGAGATACGGTATGAGCATGTCAGCAAGATGGACATCTACTGTACTCTTTGCTCTGAGCTCCTTAAGGAGATTCTCCGCAGCCTCGTGACCTACAACTTCGCTCGTTTTACGTAGCTCTCCTATAGCATCCCCACCTAGAATGACGTCCCTATCGGTTTTCGCCCATAATATTAGTGAACTCCCCTTCTGAAGTGGGTTAGATGTATCATAAAGAACATCGACCTCTGCCCTATAACCATGAACTTCAAGGTGTTCCTTTGTAGCCCTTGCCTGTCTCTCTGCGACCTTCTTCTCCTTTAGGAATGTGCAGACGGATAAGCCACGGACCTCCTGCAACTTCCCGAATTCCTTAGCCTTTAATGGCTTTAATCTACGGCATGGTTGAACACTAAGGGAAATGTCTCCCATCCCGATGGGGTAGTAACCAAAGGCATGGACCTTTAGGGAAGCCTCAAGCCCCATCTTCCCAAGGGTTGGCAAAAGCACATATTGTAGATAGTTTATCGTCGGCGCGTTCCGGACATCTGTGCCTCCCTTGCTTACGTTAAGGTAAACATCTCTTTTGGCATAGGCGCATAGGGGCAGTATAGTTAGAAGTAGCATAGGAATGCTTCCAGCTGTACCGATCTCAGCCTCCAACTCACCACCAGTGATCTCATTGGGCTTGAACCAAAGTTCTTCTGCACCCAGCTCAGCACCCTTGACTTCTGCATTACAGAGCTTGGCAGCAGTGAGCACAGCTTCTAAGTGCTGAGGTCTCAGGCCAGACGGACTGCGCCTCTTCCGAATATTGTATATGTGTAACTCTTCATTAAGAATCGCAGCCAAAGCTACAGACAAGCGCAAGATAGTGCCACTGCCACTCTTTTCACCACCATCGATTCTCAGCATTCCCATCTTTTAATCGTCTCCCACCTTATCAAATCTTCTCTAAAGATCATTTGGACAGACCATTTCTGAAAAGTCCTTGTGGTTAGCTTCCTAAAACCCCCAACTCCTCACCCATGAAGCAAGTTATCCCATACTTCGATAGTTCTTCTTTCAAACCTTCTCTGTCGAACCCTTGGTTCTTGCTCTTTGGAAATCGTCTTACATCCACTAAAAGATTTATGTGATATTCCTTTAGCAGATCTGTGAAGGACTCTATCTTCCGGCCTCCATAACAGATAGTGTGTGATGGTCATTTCTTACCTAATTCGATGGTTATAGGAAAGAAGAAATGTCGACTCATCACGCTTGTACTTATAGGCGAGGTAAAAATTGCCTTCATATCTTTTCAAACCTTACCCTGTTCCTTAAACTCCCTATTCCCTCGATGCTTACTTCTACTATATCTCCTTCCTTAAGGAAAGAGGGAGGATTCATGTACACTCCAACTCCTGAAGGAGTTCCTGTTGAAATTACGTCTCCTGGTTCTAAGGTTATACCTTTGCTCAACCAGGATATCAGATAGTCGACCTTAAAGATCATGTCTCTAGTAGAACCGTCTTGCCTTCGCTCTCCGTTCACCCTAGTAGTAAGCCTGAGGTTATCTACGTTTAATTCATCTTTGGTTACGATCCAAGGTCCTATTGGTGCAAAAGTGTCCAGCCCTTTCCCCATGAACCATTGCTTCTCCCTACGCTGAAGATCCCTGGCCGTAATATCGTTAAGGACCATGTAGCCTAAGATGTAGTCTGAAGCCTTATCTTCACTGATCCTCTTACATTCCTTTCCAATGACAACAGCAAGTTCAACCTCATAGTCAAGTTTTTTGGTTATAGAAGGCGAAACGATATCGTCATAAGGACCGATGATCGCCGTCCTAGGCTTCATAAACACGATGGGCTCAGAAGGCGGGGGTACCTTCCACTCCATGGCGTGAGTCTTATAATTCAATCCAAGGCAGATGATCTTTGGGGGATGGGTGATGGGAGCTAGAATCTTTTTCACTCTTTCCAAGGGAATGCCCTCTTGGAGATGGTCCTCAAGGCCCTTAACAAGAGCTAGATCATTATTGAGCCTAGACCAGCTTAGGATAAAATCTGAGATATCTTTAGGCAGATCGATACCAAAAATTTTAGATGCAAGCTCACTGCCCATGATCCTCTTACCAACAAGGAATCCGTATTTTCTTTCTCTACCTTCCCTATAATGGACTAACTTCAACCTAGCTCTCACGGTATAGGAATCGTTCAGGGATTTAACCTATTCTCTTGATAATTCATCAAGATAATTCCAGTATAAGGTAGGTTCATATGGAGGCTGGGGAATCGGCTCATTCTCTCTACCAAAGCTCTGAAAAACTTATCTTATGCACTCGTAACTCTATTATAGAAGTTGGTCTCCATTCCCTTCTACCTATCAAGGAAGATCGAGAAAAGTTGCTTAGATTGTGGCTTCTGCGAAGATCATCTCTCTTGCCCAGGGATTGAGAGATGTATCGGCTGTGGTGCATGTGTTGATGCTTGTCCAAATGAGGCTAGAGTCCTTGATGAAATTTTGGTCGAGAGAAGGCTCGTTAAGATCAAAGTTGATGGAGAGAGCTTCGAAGTCCCTGAAAGGATAACAGTTCTTAGAGCTTTGGAGCTTTTAGGCTATAAGGTCTCTCGTTTTCCAGGAGAAGGAGATCTATCCGCTCCTTGCAGAACAGGGGGTTGCTGGGCTTGTGCTATCATCGTAGATGGTAAGTTGAAAAGAAGTTGTATAACCCCTGTTCGTAATGGAATGAGCATCGAGACTAGAAGGGCTGAAGTCGAGCGGCTTGAGCCTTTAAGAATCGTCTCAAGTTTTCAAGGTCATTCTGTGGGCGGTGTTGGTACGCCTTATTGGATAAAGCCTAAGGGATTGTTTAGTAGATACATAGAAGTTGCATGTTTCGCCCACGGTTGTATTCTTCGTTGTCCTACATGCCAGAATTGGAATGTTACGTACTCGTCCCGAGGAGAGCCTTTAACTCCAGATCGAGCAGCAGAAATCATGACCCTTGAGAGACTGAGATGGGGTGTACATAGGATGGCTATAAGCGGTGGAGAGTGCACTTTGAATAGAAGATGGCTTGTGGAGTATATCAAGAAGTTAAGAGGATTGAATCGGGATGAGCATGCCCGATTCCATGTGGACACGAATGCTGTTGTAATGGCTCCTGATTACATAGATGAGTTGATCGAGGTAGGGACGACAGACATAGGTCCTGATGTAAAGGGCTTAAAATTGGAGACCTTCATGAGGATCTCAGGATTGAAGGATAGGGAACTTTCTGTGAGGCTTCTGGAAACAGGATGGAGAGCTGTAAAGTATTTAATAGACGAGTGTTATGGGAAGGTCTTCATAGGCATAGGTATTCCCTACAATCCTAAACTCATATCTCTTGATGAAATTTATCTCATAGGTGAGAAGATATCTTCTTGGGAGCCATATATCCAAGTTTGTGCTCTCGATTACCGACCTGAGTTTCGAAGGAAGGATATAAGAAGACCGAGTTATTCTGAAATGGTTCAAGTTAAGGACACTCTCGAGGAGGCTGGACTTAGATGTGTCGTCTGCCAGACTGTGAAGGGTCTCATAGGACCTGGAAAGGTTTAGAATCTCCATCGAAGAACTGCAATATATCTCATGCTCCATCTTTCCTTGGTAGACGGCTTCTTCTGACTATTTTAGATTTTGAAGATAGTGCTCCTCATCCTCTCCTCAATTTCAGATAACCTAGAGATGGAGAAACACCTATCTTTTGATCCCCTACCTCTTTTACATCCTAGCATCTCTGTAGTAGGCGGGCCGATGGGATTCTCCCAGTGTAGTGAGCAGATACAAACTTTTTACTTTTACTACAATTTTTCAAATTTTTTGATTCCTCTTAACCATTGATTAGGAATGGACAACTGTTTAAGCCTTCGGATGAGCCTTACATGCATGCTTTAGAAACCGAAAACTCCGGAGATACAACCTATATTCTTCATTATTGAAGAGTGAATTCTTAAAGATAGAAAGGTCAGATCTAGCAAAGGCCATCGTATTTTGGAAGTAGCTTGTGTAGGGTTTGATATCACCATCTTATCTTCCAATCATCCATTTGTTACAGCAGATTGGAGGCAAGCATGTCGGGCTTTCCTTATGGTCTTTTTCGCTTCCTGAATGAGGTCACTTAAGTACCTCTCATCAACAACTTTACCTTCACCGACGCCTTCACAGGACCGATCCACATCAAACATGTAGCCATCAGCCTCGAACATGGTGAAGGGGTAGAATCTGCAGATTAGAGGCCTGTTTTCATATATAGTGCATCTTTTGCCTGAGAGGAAGATACAGCGACCATCCTTCTTCAACATCTCATAACCGTATGGCTCAATGTTCATCTCACTCTTCCGATAGAACTTGGTTTCGACTCCTAGATCCTGAATCCGCCTCACATCACTTTCCGTCAAGAGTATCCTCCTCTTCCTGCCTGGTTTGTCTCTACAACAGTTTCCGCAAAGCTTGCATCTTCATTTAATATGTGGATATTTTATATGCATCGTTAATGATATGGTAAAACTAGGTATTAACTCTTTCTGCATGTTTTTAATATTCTGACAACTTGCTAGATTGAGGAACCCTCCATTTAGTTCATCAGATATCCTTATGCTGTTTATGCATGCCGCGATCAGAATAATGCTGAAGATTCAGAAATTCGTAATGAAGATTGAAGAGCTATGTATGGACAGTTTATAGTCCAAGTTTTTAATAATGAAGAACGATTTCCCAAGGACTTTATAAACGGTTTGAGAATGGTTTTCTAACTCTCCAATTGGAGATGATAGAAGGGTAGTACAGAAATGGGACTAGTGAAATATCTATATGGACGAAAAATCCCACGTCGTCGGATTTACAAAACCACATCATGGAACCTTCTACAACATCTGGGGCTTCAAGGACGATTATTGGAAAATTGATGTCGTCTCTAGAAGGGCCAAGCTTTCTGAAACCTGTAGGGATTATGGCTGTCATGCCCATCTTCGTATTCATTCTATTCCAGACCTTCGGTAGAGGGGAGCTTGTCTCCCATGGGTAACTCTGGGAACTTCTCCTTCATCCTCTCCTCTGCTACGATGGAGGCCTCCGATATTATCCTCTCAGCATCTTCGTTGGCTGCTTCGAAGTTCAGGGTGTAACCGCCCAGCTGCCCTGCATCTACGAGGATACTGCTGAGCAGACCGCTGATCTCTCCTATCTCTCGATCCGCCTCTGGCAGTACGCTGCCTAGGCCCGACTTCACGTTTCTTATAACAGCCATAGCAGGAGTAAGTGTGATGACTACATCACCGAGCTCCTGGACAGTGTTCAAACGCAGAACTATCTGTTCAAGGGCGATCTTGGCCTGTGTGACCATCTTGTTCATCTTTCTTATTTCAGCGAGCTCATTTGCGAAGACCGATGCATGTGACATATCGTGTTTTTGAATCGCCAGAACTACCTTGTTAAATATGGCGCCGTCTCTATCCTTCAATCTGGTAGTGGTAGAATCGAGCTTTGAGATCTGGGTCTGAATCCGCCTTACCGCTGCGTCTAGCCTTGGTTTCAGGGGACCTGCCGGTCTTATGGTATCCTTGATTCTCTCACCGATGGTTGGAGACGAGGATTTTGTCCATTTATCGGCAAATTGTGGCATCTTTTCTTCAACACCTAGCAGAGGTTAGAAGTCGGTGATGATAAGAAAGAGAGTATAGAAAATTAAACCAAATAGTAAAATGGCATATGAAATGAGTCTAGGCTTCCTTTAAGGATCATTTAGATGAACATTGATTCTAAAGCCTATCACGATGCTATGAATCTACTGGAGCTCATTTAAGAATATCATTTTTTAAAGAAGGTATCTTAATGAAACTGCAGAACCCTCCCATACATGAACTAAAAATTGATGTCCAATTTATATAACTATTTCAATGTGCAACTATACGGATCGTGTCTATCTGGAAATATCGCTTTGCGAGAAGTCTTACTTTCTCCGCGTTCTTTCCACCTTTTCCAACTGCAGCGCCTTTATGCCTTCGGTTCACAACTATTACACCAATCTTACTACCGTCTAACTTCTCTGTAAGTCTTATATCGTAGATGTATCTGCGGTTGAGGGCGTTCCCTATAAACTCCTTTGGATCACTAGAGTACTCTACAAGCTCAACTGGCTTCCCTATCAGCTTTTCCAATGTCTTTATAGAGTGACCGTTCTTACCTATGGCCAAGCCCATTTCTCCACTATTCACGATGAATATTACTCGGTTCACCTTATTGTCTATGATACAATCTTTGACTGTGGCACCACTAACACTCTGAAATAGGGAGATCAATCTTAACTCATCAGAAGTCAATTTGATTTTTTCCGTCATGCTAGACACGCTACGTAACTAAGGTCGGCACCACACATGTATTAAAGGTTGAATTTAAGCTTTTTAAAAGGGATGCAAGTAAGGGGTGAAAAACAAGATAAGACCTAACGGTAAAAGGATGAAGTCAAGAGAGAAAAATGAAGCCCATAATCATTTATGCTTGCTCGATAAGGGGGGAGAGATCGACTTCTCCAGATGACTTTACCGATATCGCAGATATAAGGAAAGGTTTGCCACAGATCCTGCCAAGGTCTATGGAGGTCCCTTTAAACTCTGTAAATGGTACTGATAAGGATCTACATGTATCAACGACCTCCGAGATTCGCTCTTTGGATAAAGACGATGAATAGATCACGAGCTTCGATCCTTTTATGGATCTGGATGCTTCCTTTGTACCAATAACGACCTTCCCAGTCTTTATAACTGCCCTCAAAATTTTTTCAAGGTTTTTTTCGCTAATCACTCTCATCACTTTTCATAAAGAGGTCAATCATACCTGTGCCTACAGGTATAGGAAGACCGACGATCACATTCTCGGTCACGCCTTTTAACCCTTCTACCTCGCCCTTCACAGACGCTTCGACTAGAGTAGGGACTGTTATCTCGAAAGCAGCTCTAGCAAGTACACTGGGCTTTTGTCCAGCAATTCCGTGTCTCCCTATCGACTGGAAGAAACCTTTAGAAGCCATAAGGTCTGCTACGAGCAACACATGCCTTATATCCACTTCAAGACCCTGTTCGTCCAAGGTGTTCATGATCTCTTTTATATGCGCTGCCCTAGCTGCCTCTATACCTAGCGCTGTCTCTATCTCGTAAATGTTGTTGGTAGTTGTACGTGAACGATCTACCCCTGGGATCTTTAGGACTCTGGCTAAGTTGGAGCCTGTAGTTTGCATCATCCACTCATCACCCTTCTTTATGATAGTAATATGATCGATTCCAGGGACTCCTTTTACACGCATACTCATTATCTTGTCTTTCAAGACAGATAATGTTGAGAAATCGGCGCCTTCCATCGTAACGGAGATAGCCCCTTCTTCATCTACTTCCACTTTACGTTTTCCACTCTTTAGGGATATAGCTTTAACGATAAGTCCAGGACTACAATCTCTTTCTTGAAGTGCTTCTTCGTCTAAAAATAGCTTGATCTCGTAGCCCCTCTCACCATAGCTTATCTTACTATAGCCAACCAGATCGGAGACTTTAGTTAATAGAATTGCCTTTGCTACTTTAAGGGCACTCTCCTCGCTAGACCTATGCTCATCATCGAGATAGATATCCATAGATGGTGTTGAAGGTTGCTTTCTTGCATCTACAAGCTCGATAAGCCTAGGTAAGCCCAACGTGACGTCCCTCTCCTTTACACCTGCAAAATGGAACGTCCTCAAAGTCATCTGTGTACCTGGCTCGCCGATAGATTGCGCAGCGACTACCCCACAAGCCTCTCCTGGTTCAACGGTTGCCTTATCTAGTTGCTCTACAACTTTTCTGCAGACGTTCTTGATTCCTGAAATGTTTAAAGGAATATTAAGTAAAGAAGCATTTAGGTCTTGGATTAGTTTGATGTTAAGTTGCCCTTCGTATTTGTTCAAAATCTTTTTCAATCGTTCTTCTTCTACTGGTTTTTCGCTCTTATTGGTCAATGCCTCAATTTCGACTAAGTGTTCCACATTCACAGCTTTTCCATGGTCACTATTGGCTGGATCGACACCGTCTTCACCATACAAGAACTCAACGATATTACCAAAGGGGTCCCGCACAGTCAAGTCGTATTCTACCTTTAAATGTTCGAGAGCATTTATAAGACGCCTCTGCATGTAGCCACTTTGTTGAGTTCTTACAGCTGTATCCACCAACCCTTCACGCCCTCCTATAGCATGGAAGAAAAATTCGGTTGGATTCAACCCATCCCTATAATTGGATTGAATGAAGCCCTTTGCATCTGGTGTTCGATCCCAAAGTGGAAAGTGAGATAGAGCTCGGCCATGGTAGCCCTTTTCGATACGCTTTCCCCTCACTGATTGCTGTCCTAAGGCAGCGGTCATCTGTCCGATGTTCAAGCTCGAGCCTCTAGCACCAGTTCTAGCCATTACCACACCACTATTATCTAGAGGAAAGGCCTTGTCAGCGGTTCGTCCCACACGATCTCTGGCCCTTGCCAATTCATTTACGATATAATATTCAAGAGCCTCTTCTGGAGAGAGCCCACGAACTGTTGTGAGCGTTCCTTGGTTAAATTGATCGATGAATTCTTTAATTTTTCTATAAGAGTTCTTAATTTCATTATATATCTTCTTCTTGGCTTCTTCATCAAGTATCAATCCATCGTAACCATAGGAGAAGCCATACCTTGTGATGAGAGACTTTAAGATAGAAAGTATAGAGTTCAAGAAATTACGAGCTACATCGATACCATAATCCTTAGCTATCCTATGAAGAACGCTATCAGGTTCTTCGGCTCCAATGGCAGCCCTATCTATTACCCCACTGAGCAATTTACCGTCCTTGATCATTATATCTCTAACAGCTCCACCTTTTCCCGAGCTTTTAGCCCATTTGGAGGTCATGGTATAGTTGAAATCTTTTGGCAAAAACAAGGAGAACAGTTGCATACCAGTGTAAAGCTCTATCGGCTCACTGATCTCTGGTTTAGGGAGGGGGCCATCATATCCGCCTGCAAGAGCCAAATTGGAGAACTCTTCTTTTGTTAGGAGTGTCTCTGGCTTGGTTAATAGGTAGGCAGCAGTGATGAAATCCCTTATAGCACCTATTATAGGCCCACCATACCTTGGAGATAGTATCTGTTGCTGAACTCTCATCAAAGTTAAGGCCTCTGATCTTGCTTCTTCACTTTGGGGTACATGTAGGTTCATCTCATCTCCATCAAAGTCTGCGTTATAAGGTGGGCAGACAGCTGGATGTAGTCTAAAAGTCCTAAAAGGCAACACTTTAACGTAATGAGCCATGATAGACATCCTGTGCAATGAAGGTTGTCTATTGAAGATCACTATATCCCCATCCATCAAATGCCTCTCAACTACAAAGCCTGGGACGAGTGTATTGGCCAAAGTCTCCCTATCGCTAACGTAATCGAGCCTTATCTTCACCTCATCAGGACGGATTATATAATTTGCCCCTGGATACTTAGAGGGCCCATTGATGACCAAGTTCTTCAAGAACCCTAGGTTCCAAGAGGAGACTTTTTCTGCAACAGTCACCTTTTTGGCTACTTCAAGAGGTACTCCAACTTCAGAGATGTCTAGGCTTGGGTCTGGTGAGATGACGGTCCTGCTGGAGAAGTCGACACGCTTGCCCGATAGGCTACCCCTGAAACGACCTTCCTTTCCCTTAAGACGTTGGCTGATAGTCTTCAAAGGACGGCCTGATCTATGGTGGGCTTGTGGTATTCCAGAGACCTCGTTGTCGAAGTAAGTAGTCACATGGTACTGTAGTAGGTCCACCAAATCTTGAACGATCAAAGGAGGAGTACCCGATGCCTTACTCTCTCTGACTCTCTGGTTTACCCTTAATATATCGACGAGTTTATGTGTCAGATCGTCCTCAGACCTTATCCCAGATTCAAGAGTGATAGATGGCCTAACAGAAAGTGGGGGAACAGGTAAGACCTGTAATATGAACCATTCTGGCCTTGCTGATCTTGGATCGTAACCTAAAAGCTCAAGATCGTTATCAGGAATCCTCTCAAACCTCTCTCTTATAGCTATAGGTAACAACCTTATCGCCCCACCTTCTTCTGTTATTTCATGGAAGATGGTAGGCTTTGTGAACTCTATCTCATATTGCTGTTTACCGCAGTGGGGACAGATTTTGATCTTCTTCGCCTTAGCCATTATCTCCTTTGAGATCGCTTCCTTACATTTTGGTGTAAAAGTGCATTCATTGGCGAATCTTTTCCTATAGCTCTCTAGTTCAGCCTCAGGGATTAGGAGTCTGCCACAAGCTCGGCAGATCGAAAGAAGTAGTTTATAAATGACTTTGACAAAGGCTATATGCAACACGGGCTCTGCCAATTCGATATGACCATAATGGCCTGGACACCTTGCAGTGGTATTTCCACATGTAGCGCATTTTTGGCCGGGTTCTAATGTTCCAAGTCTGTTATCCATGAGCCCGCCTTGAACTGGTATTCCATCTTCATCGTAAGTTTCAGGAGTAGTTATCTCAGCAACAGAGTATTTTCTGATCTGATTTGGGGAGAAGACTGTAAATTTGATGGAATCTATAGTTTTAACGGATTCTTCGAGATACATATCTACTCCCTCAAACTTTACCTTTTAAGATCAGCTTGGGCACTATGTTTAGACTTATCATTTCTTGCAATAGAAGCTTAAATGCGTATGCGACTACAACCGTCGATATCTCTGCCGATTCGCCACAGACCCTGCATACATATTTCCTCTGCCTTGTATCATAATATGCTATCAGACCACATCTCTCACAGACATGAAGCTCGGTTCTGTCAGATTCATCGAGTAGCCTATCCTTAAGAACCATCGATGCGCCATAGGCTATCAAGCAGTCCCTTTCCATCTCCCCGAACCTTAACCCACCACCTCTTGCCCTGCCCTCAGTAGGTTGCTTTGTAAGCATCTGCACTTGACCTCTTGCCCTGGCATGAATCTTATCTGCAACCATATGATGAAGTTTTTGATAGTATACTACACCGATAAAGATATTCGTTTTATACTGCTTACCAGTCTTTCCATCATACATTACCTCCATCCCTAATGGTTGAAAACCTGCTTCAGTCAATATCTTCCCTACTTTCTCAGTCTTTTCTCCAATAAATGCGGTACCATCAACAGAAACACCCTTTATTGCAGCTACTTTTCCCGTGATAGATTCTATGAACTGACCGACGGTCATTCTTGATGGGAAGGCATGTGGATTTATGATAATATCGGGAACGATCCCATCTTTGGTATAGGGCATATCTTCTTGATTCACTAAGAGACCTATCACGCCCTTCTGTCCGTGCCTAGAGGCGAATTTATCTCCTATCTCAGGGACTCTCATATCCCTAACCCTTATTTTGAACGTCTTTCCACCATCCACGCTCTCGGTAAGGAATACACTATCTACGACCCCCGACTCCGAGGGTCTTATCGCTACAGAAGTATCTCGCCTATACGGGCCCTTTATCTCGAACTCCCTATATTCTTCCATAAACCTAGGTGGGCTGGTCCTCCCTATGACTACATCCCCACCATATACATTGGCTTCATGCATAACCACGCCATCAGATTCTAAAAGACGGTAGTACTTCTCACCACGATATCCTCTTACATTGGTATCTGGCGAGGGTATCGTGAATTCATCTTTCATGCCACCTAAATATTGCTTGGCTTCAGCCTCGTAAAGTCTATAGAAGAATGTGCGTGCAAGCCCTCTATCCACAGAAGACTTATTCATGACTATGGCGTCCTCTATGTTGTATCCTTCATAAGATAGTACAGCGACTATACAGTTCTGTCCTATAGGTCTCTCGTCCAATTTTATTAAAGACGATGAACGCGTCGCAACTAGAGGTTTTTGAGGATATGCTAGCAGATGGCTCCTCACATAAGTAGAGAAGGGAAAGGTGGGTAATGAGAAACCTAACGATTGTTTAGCCATGGCGGATTCGTACGTATTACGTGGTGATTGGTTATGCTCAGGATACGGTATTATGGAGGCTGCAACTCCAAATATGGCAGACGGTATCAACTCAAGGTGAGTGTGCTTCTCGGTCAGAGAGTTTACATCGATAGCCACGAGACAGTTCTCTTCTTCGTTCGCATCGATCAGCTCTATCACACCATGCTCTAGTGGATCACGCCAGGTGAGTTCACCTTTTGATACACGTTCTATCAGCTCATTGTTCAAAAGCGGCTGCCCATCTTCCACTACAATGAGGGGTCTCATAACCCGCCCAGAGCGCATAGATATGTAAACTCTTCTAGTTCCTCTCTGGTCCTTCGGTACGTAAAGATAGACACTAACGTCTGGATTTATCAACCCCTGCCTACGTAGCTTCCTGAAATCTGTTGCAAAAGATTCACCATCCTCTACGTAACCTATTAAACGACCTTCTAAGAAGGCTTTGCAACCATCCCTTCTTAGGTCTTCACTACTTTCTGGAACAGGCTTAACCCCTAGCTCCGATAATTTATCTAAAATATCAGACTCTGGGGCGCTGACAGAAATTATGGTTGAGAGAGCAAGATTTTTGACAAGGCCACAGTTAGACCCCTCTGGAGTTTCGTTGGGGCAGATTCTGCCAAAGTGCGTTCCATGAAGGTCCCTAGCCTCATAATTGGGCTGACTTCTGCTCAAGGGGGACTGGATGCGCCTTAGATGACTTATAGTAGAGAGGTAGTTCGTCCTATCAAGAAGTTGTGTAACCCCAACTTTACCCCTGCCCCAATTGCCCGTTGCTATGGAGTTACGTAATTTGTCTGTGATTATACCAGGTCTTATCGCAGCCCCAACCGCGTTGATGCCACGCCTCTGACCCATCTTCTCAAGCTGATACTTCATATCCCTTACCATATTACGAAATGCAGTTCTGAATAGATCCGCTATCATCTCCCCAGCGAATTTGATGACTTTGTTGCCATAATGGTCTCTATCGTCTATTTCTATCCACCCAAGCTTCAGTTCAAAAAGCTTAGATACAGCTTCGCCCAGAAATATGGCTTTACTTATACGATCTTCTGGCGATCTGCCTAAATGTGGCAGAAGCCCCCAATCAAGTAATGACTGTGCCCTCCTTATCCTAAATTCATCGAGCATCCCATATGCGATTCTATTGCCTATGTACGTCAAGGCTGCCTCTGGCGTCATTACATTACTTGCCTTGTCAAAAGATACATCTAGGAAATTCTGAACCTCCGGTTTAAGTGAGACTATCTCAGCTATCTCTTTATCAGATTGAAGTCCTAGAGCCCTCATTATTATTACGAAGGGGAGTTCGACAGGAGATGTTGGAACCTTGATGTAAAGAGCGCCATCTCGCTTTAGTGTTAATTCAAGCTTCGCTCGATAACCGACTATCGATGAGTAGACCTTAGCCTTGTATAAGGAGGCGCTTCCACTCGTCTCATAATCTACTAAGATCTTATTGGGGATAAGGTCCTCAAGCCCAACTATAACTCTCTCAGAACCATTGATAATGAAGTAACCTCCAGGGTCATCTGGATCTTCACCGACTCGGATTAAATCCGCTCTACTCATTCTGTGAAGGGGGCATAAAGAAGACTTCACCATAATCGGCAGGTCTCCGATATAATGGCTTTGAAACTCTCGAATGGAACCATCCTCTACTATGCTCATCTCTAAGTGTACCGGCGAAGTGTAAGTAAGGTCACGCAATCTAGCCTCCATCGGTAGAATGTTACTAACGGAGCCGTCGATCTCCACAACCCTAGGCGGTCCGATGGAAACTCCACCAAACTTTACCTTATAAGGACTTCCTGTTGCTTCGATCTCCACTTCTCCAACATCATCGATTATGTTATGGATGTCTTTCTGGACAAATTCATTGTACGAGTTCAGGTGCTGACGAGCAACCCCCTCTCTCTCAACTATATCTTGTAGCACAACCCAAGGATCGTATTCTTTAGACATTCCCACAGTTACCCCTCCACCACGTAACGGAAATAGATGGTTTCTCCTGCCGTTTCACTCTTCCTTATAATCTTTATCAGATCCCCAGGCTTTGCTCCTATCTCCTTGACGACTGGGTCGGTGCTCAAGATATAGGGGAACTGGTCTAGCTTAGCATTATATCTTTTAAGGACTTCTTCTACTTCTTCAGGTGCCAACACTTCATGCTTGGGTACAAGGATATGCTCAGTAACTTTTACATGTATTTCTCCTTCAGAATTCTTCTTCATTATAATCACCCAATTAGAGTACGTATACTACTTGTAACATAAGATAGACAGGAACACTAAAATAGGATTGCCTTGTTATATTTAAACCTTTACGTTACAAGGGGCACGGTTTAAGATCGTTGCCTTCGAGCATGACTTGACGAACCGCCAGTTACACCTTGACCGACCCCATTTGACTTGCATGGGGGATCGAACCTATCGAAGGAGTGATATCTGACCACCCTTCGAAATTCCCTGTACGAATTTATGTTTATCTGGGGTCAACGCTACACTACAGTAATACAGCTGTACAAAGGGCAGATCTGGGCGAAATATAAAATCAGAGCATGAGATTAAAAGAACAACTTTAGCGATCCTAATTTTCCTTTTAGGGTTTTCTTCTTTTTGCTATATCTACCCATTCTGTAGACTGTACTCTCACATACAGAGCATGTACCCTTGACAGCTGGCCTATTGTTCTTTAACACCACTTGTTTAGGATTCTTCATTTCCCTTTTCGTCCTACACTTTACACAAAATGCCTGAACCATCTTCATCCACTCATCGAACACTCACGACTCAACTACTCACACATAAAAAGATACGTATCTAATTTCTCATACTTACGCGTAAAAGATTATTCATGGAACCGTCACCTTGCTGAATTGGTGGAGGATAGTTATGAGGTGTGCAACCGAAATGTTAAATCCCAACCCAATCATTCCTTTGTGATGTAATCTCTTCATCCGATTATAGTTTAGACGATTCCTCCTTCTTCAATCGATATAATGCATTTAAGGCTTCATCATGCCTGTCTGAGGAGTAGTGTACGTTCAGCTTTGATACCTGTATATTCTTCCTGCAGTACTTGCATGTGAATCTTTTGCGCGCTGTGGTGAGTTGAAGTTGTCTACAGTCTGGGCATCCTACTACCAGATACATCTACATCACTTGATGCTTTTATGATCTTCCCACCTTTATGTATAATACGCTCGATTCAAGGTATAGTTCACAGAGTGTTTTTGAATCTTCATTACTCTTTCTCCTTTTCCTTACAATCCAGTCTCCAATTTGAATCTTCCTTACAGTTAGCTAGTAAAGAGATTGTAAACTTTTACAAGCAACAACTGAGGATCTTTCTCTATTGAAAAGACTCTTTGGACGATCCGAGTTGAATCTTACCTCCAAAGATCGACTTTATATTTTTGAGAAGTTGCTGAAAATATATTTATAAAATAAGGATATTGTGATATCTGGACTATGCCAGAAAACCAGTTTATGAGATTCTTCTACTTTTGTTCATTTAACGGGCTATGCGCAATTACATGGACAGCTCTCATTTTAATCCCTGAATTAAATATGCCAAGGATCGTAGCTGGAGGGTCGGTAGGCACGTGGCTCTTCATCGGCTATGTCATGTTCGTTTTGGTAGGATGCCCAGGAATATTAGGGTGCGGAGTGTTGCACTACCTAATTCCAAAGATCAAGGGCAAAACCCCCATCAATACGCTAACATGGTTACATTTGATCTTGACAGAAATAGGGCTGATCGGCTCGACTTGGCTTCTAGGCTTATCAGGGTACATCGGAGGTAGTCTTCTATTGGAAGGAAAGCCACTCGCTGAAATTCATGAGAGCATAATAGGGTATGCCATACCGATTGAAATTTCCATAATGATAGTTTTACTTGGAGTCTTGATAGCCATAATCAATCTATACCTGACCATAGCAAGGAAAGCAACGGGGACTACCTCCTAAATTTTGAATGTTATAGTACGATATAGGCGAACTATGGAAAAGAAAATATCAAATGAAGGATATGAACGCCGCTCTCCTTCTTAGTGATGGCGATGTTCATGTTTTTTAGGTTCTTCTTTTTTCATCTTTGATAGGTATCTTTCAGGATTCTTCTTAAATTCCTCTTCACAGTCTTCTGAACAGAAGTAGATAACATATCCCTCATACTCCATCTTGCTGTAAGCCTTTTCGGGTTCTACCTTCATCCCACAAACCGGGTCTGTGGTCATATGCTTCTTCTCTACAAACTCTGCAACCTTTGGTTCGTACTTTCTCAAGGTCTGGCTATTAAAGGCAACTATAGCGGTGCTCAAGGACATAAACAAGGCCCCCACCGCAGGACTTACGACTATTCCGAAATTATACAAAACACCAGCTGCTAGGGGTATAGCGAAGATATTATAACCCGATGCCCACCACAGATTCTGAACCATCTTCGAGTACGTTTTCTGTGAAAGGTCAGTAACCTTTGAAACGTCCGTAGGGTCATTTTTCACGAGGATTATATCTGCACTTTCTATGGCTACATCGGTTCCAGCACCTATGGCGATACCAACATCTGCCGTAACAAGGGCGGGAGCATCGTTCACGCCATCGCCGACCATAGCAACTTTATAGCCTTTTTCCTTCAAGAGCTTGACTTTTTCTGCTTTCTCGTCGGGCAAGACTTGGGCAAAGTATTCGTCTATACCGAGTTCTTTCGCAACCCATCGGGCGACTTCCTCAGCATCCCCTGTGAGCATGTAGACCTTTAACCCTATCTCCTTTAATTTCCTGACCGCTTCGTAGGATTCCTTTCTTATCTTATCAGAAAGAGCGAAGGCACCAACAAGTTTTCCATCAACTATGGTAAAAACGACCGTTTTGCCCTGTTCCTGAAGTTCCTTTATCCTCTGATCTTCTATCTCTATCTTCATTTCTTTCAGAAGGTTCGGACTTCCTACATAGACTTCTTTGTCTTCAACTTTTCCATAGGCACCCTTACCGGGTATCGCCTTGAATTCCTGCACCTGAGGAATCGCTATACTTCTTTCCTTTGTATATTCCACAATAGCCTTTGCTATTATATGCTCAGAGTTCAGTTCTACACTTGAAGTGAGTTTTAAAAGTTCATCTTCAGGCGTCAAGGATACCACATCACTAACCCCGAACTTGCCTTCTGTCAACGTCCCAGTCTTGTCAAAGACAACAGCGTTTACATCCTTGACCATCTCAAAGGCTCTTCTATCCCTGATGAGGATTCCACTTTTTGCAGTTATAGAAGTGGAGAGGGCGACAACAAGAGGTATTGCCAGACCGAGGGCATGGGGGCAGGCTATAACGAGAACCGTAACGGATCTTTCAAGGGCAAAAAAGGGTGTAGAAAGAAGAAACCATGTTATGTAGGTTACTATTCCCACTCCAAGGGCAACATAAAAAAGAAGGGCCGATGCTCTGTTTGCCAGATCTTGAGTTCTAGACCTACTTTCTTGAGCTTGTCTTACTAGTTTTATTACCTGTGCCAGATAAGTTTCTTCACCTGTCCTTTCTATTCTTACCTTCAAAACGCCTTCTCCGTTTATTGCACCACCTATCACTTTATCTTCTGTCTCTTTATGAACGGGTTTCGATTCTCCTGTCAAAAGGGCTTCATTGACGAAGGATTTCCCCTCTATTACAAGGCCATCGGAAGGTATCTTCTCTCCTGGACGAACAAGAACAACTTGGTCAGTCTTTAACTGTGAAACTGGGACATCTGCAATTTCACCGTTTTTGACAAGGTGGGCTGTCGTAGGCATTATCTTGACGAGCTCTTCCAATGCCCTCGAAGCCCCAAGAACACTTTTAGCCTCTATCCAGTGCCCAAGAAGCATTACATCGATAAGAGTTACAAGTTCCCAGAAGAAATCCTTCCCAACTATGAGGAAGACTGTTCCTGCAGAATAGAAGAAGGCCACGGATATGGCTGTGCCTATAAGGGTCATCATCCCTGGCTGGTGGGTCTTTACTTCTTGGACTATTCCCTTTAAGAAGGGCCACCCACCGTAAAGGTAAACAATTAGAGATAGAAGGAATAAAACCTCTTTCTGAAATGGTATTTTTAGACTAAAACCAAACCATATCTGGATCATTTCGGAAAGAAGTAGAATGGGGATTGTAAGTATAAGGGATAGCCAAAGCCTTCTTTTGAACTCTTCTATGTGGTGAGCATGGTCTTGGTGACTATGTTTATTATGGTTTCGATGGTTCATTTTTATCGCTATCCAACTCAGATTTTAGTCTGATACCGATTCTTAAATTCTTCTAAAAATAAACAGTTACATCTGAGCAAACTCGGGATATAGCTATAAACCAATCCAAAATTGTGCCTAGAAATCGATCGATTTTATGTTACATCTATGTTATATCTTCTTGCAATGTCTTGAAATGCTTGGGCCAAGTATCTTATCTGATCCCACGTTAGTCCATAAGTGTTCATCTTCCAAGCCTTTGTGGCTCCTGCGAATTCGCCGACGATCTTCCTCTTTTTTAACTCATCACTGAAGAAAAAACCCCTCCTTTTGTGGGTTTGCGCAATCTTATCGAAGCTTCCTGTCGTATCTACCTTCGTTAGAGTGTGTTTCCTCGGCACCTCACTCAGAACCCTATTTCCTTGGATCTTTAAAAATTCCTTGACGAAATAGTTGATCTTCTCGACTTCTTCGTCCCAATGTTTAACCCGCTCTTTTATAGTAGGAAAACTTGCCATCATTGCAATTAGATTGGCGCCCATCAAAGTGCAACCCATCATCTCGACTTCTTTAATCCCAAATTTCCTTTTTGTCACATCGCCGACCATCTGAGTCGTTCTAAACACTCTGTCTGACCACTCTTCAGTAGTTGCCAAGATCCCAGAAGGTGCGGGGGAGGCGAAACTTTTGTGTCCTGAGCCCACCAAAAAGTCTGCCCCTATCTCTTTCCCATTTACAGGCATCACCCCTATTGTGTAGGCGCCGTTATACAGAAAGGGGATACCGTAATCTTTCGCAACTCGCGCAACCCCACGAACGTCATGCTCATTCCCCAGCATGTAATCGAAATGGTCCATCATGATCAGTTTTGGGAGGGCTCCCGTCTCTTTCTTCACTTCCTCTATCTTTTTGGCTGTGTTTTCTCCAGTGATTACTTTATTCTCGTTTAGGGGGACTTCCTTAACCACACCTCTAGCTGCTTCTACAGCCAAGAATTCTGTGTAATGTGCTAATGAGGAAACGATCACAGAGTCTCCCTTTTCGATCATCGAAGAGACGACGGCTTGGAAGCCCCTCCTTGCACCAGGGACGACCCTCGCCTGATCCATTCCCAAGAATTTTGCTAGTTCAATATGGAACTCGTCTATCGGAGGTCTTTGGATCTTGTCGAGCCTGAAGGGCTTCCTGCACCAATCACAAGTTGAATAGCCGTCTCCGTAAGCGATGAGAGCCTTCATGGCTTCTGGGGTGAGCCTACCCCCAGGTTGAATCGGATGAATGTTTATGAAGAGTTCCTCTCTTGCCCTGATCTCGATGTTACCAACGATATCCCTCATGTTACCAGCTCCTTTTCAATAATATCCAAACTCTGTCTTACTTCTCCAAGAATCTCCTTGATCTTCTCCTTCTGTTCAGTGCTAAGCCGATAAGTGGGCTTGGTCTCTCTAAAAATCTGTCTTAAGTCGATCAGGGCAAACAACACCGCAAAGGTTTCCTCTACAGCCTTTTCAGCCATAAAATCACCAATTTAATAGAACTTTTTATACTTTCGATGCCTCAATTCGAGTGTCTTTTAATATCTTGGAGCCGGGGGCAGGATTCGAACCTGCGTAGAGCAGGTCTCTACACATAGAACCGTCTGCAGCCTGCCGCCTAACCGCTCGGCCACCCCGGCAAGTTTGGTTAAGCCTCTTCAATGTCTCCACTCCATTCTATAACACCGTTATAGTTTATATATTTAACGATGCAAGGGTCCCCCCAATTTTATTCTAATTGGAATAGAATTATCAAAAAAATATTAATGTATTAGGTGATTATCAGTTATAACATGGTTATAGAAAGTATCGAGAGACTGGAATATATCAGATCGCTCAAGTGTAGAGAGTGTGGAAGAGAGCACCTCCCAACCAAGATTTACACTTGTGAGGACTGTTTTGGGCCTCTTGAGGTAACCTACAACTATGACCTCATAGAGCTTGACAGGAAATCGTTTCAAGATAGACCTAAAACGGTCTGGCGATACTTCGAACTCCTACCCGTCAATAATAGAACAAAAATCGTGGATCTAGGTGCTGGCTACACAATTTTACACAGATGTGACAGGCTAGCGGAGATATTTGGATTAAGAAAACTGTATATCAAGGACGATACGGTCAATCCAACCTACTCATTTAAAGACAGACCGGCTACTGTTGCCGTATCTAAGGCTCTAGAATTTGGCGCCAAGGCTGTCGGGTGTGCTTCAACAGGCAATCTAGCTGCCGCTACAGCGGCTCATGCAGCCAAAGCCGGATTGCCTTGCTACGTTTTCATTCCATCAGACATCGAACTCAACAAAATCCTACAGGCAACGATCTATGGAGCTAGAATAGTGGCCGTTAAAGGAACCTACGATGATGCCAACCGGCTCGCAGCTCAGGCTTCAGAGGTATACGACTGGGCCTTTGCGAACATAAACATTCGGCCGTACTATGTGGAGGGTTCAAAAACTTTGGCCTTTGAGATATGTGAGCAACTTGGATGGAAAGCTCCAGACCGTGTGATAGTGCCGATGGCCAGTGGAGCCTTGCTCTGTGCCATTTGGAGGGGCCTCAAAGAGTTCCAAAGACTCGATTTAGTCGATGATTTAAAGACTAGAATCACGGGTGCCCAGCCTTCCGGTTGTGCTCCGATAGTAAAGGCCTTTAAAGCCAACGCCCTTGACGTGAAGCCCATCGAGCATCCCTCTACTGTAGCAAAGAGCTTGGCCATAGGAGACCCGGGAGACGGTTTTTATGCCATAAAGGCTATACGTGAATCTGGCGGCGTGGCCGAATCAGTTACGGACTTTGAGATATTAGATGCAATCCAACTTTTAGCGAAAACAGAGGGGATCTTCGCCGAGCCTGCCGGTGGTGTGACAGTAGCGGTCTTAAAGAAACTTGTCAAGCTTGGAGAGATATCGCCAGATGAGGAGATTGTCTGTTGTGTCACTGGTAACGGGTTCAAGGCAGCCGAGACTCTTTTAAACAGTATAGCTAAACCCTTTGAGATCGAGCCTACTTTAGAGTCACTTGCAGAGATCGTAAAGTGAGAGGTGTGAAAATGAGCAAAGTAAAAACCGTTCTTTATGGAGCTTTAGTGAACTTGACTGGAGAAAAAGAGGTGGAAGTGGAGGCGTCGACGCTAAGGGAGGTAATCGATGGGCTGACTGCAAGATGGGGAGACAGGTTTAAGGCGAAACTCTTAGACGCAACGGGAAATATAAGAAGGTTCATCAACATCTACGTAGATGGTAAAGATGTACGCTTCCTCAACTATTTTGATACAGTATTAAAAGATGAAGATGAGGTTTCGATCATTCCAGCTGTTAGCGGAGGATGAACTCCTATAAGCTTATCTTTCAATGAATTTTCAAAATTAAGGATTTAGGACTATGGCCGAATCGTCCTAGAAAGCTCTGCCAACGGATGGCCCTTTGAGGTCATGGAGAACACCTTCTCCCATCCAAAGGGGGCTTTGTCAACTGTATAGTTAAGAGAACTGAGGTTTTCATAGATGTTTCTAATGATTTCTGACCCCGTCTCTGCACTACTGATTTCGTCTGAAAGGTGCACAAAGGGGAAGAGGACGATGTTCTTTGCGCCCACCTTGTTTGAAACGTCTACGATCGCCTTAATCCCCATACCCACTACTTTTTGCGGATTTTTCTCGTCGACTTTCTCTGCGGTTACGAAAACGACCAATGCGTCCTTAAAAGCGCAACTTTTACATCCATTTGGGAGGTCCTCAGCCACTTTCGTTTTTTGGGTTGTAAGGTAGGAGAAGTAATTACAATGGATGAACAACATCTTCATAGTAATCCCCCAGATTTTAATTATAACATTGTTATATATGTTTTATGTAAGGATATGGAGACATGTATTCTAATGTATGAGCCCATAACCCCTTCGAAGTTCCTATCGAAGAATTCGTCGATGATTTGTCGAACTATAGGTAGATGCCATGATATTCACCAGTTCTACTGCCGCAATCATCTGAACATGTTCAGATTATTGCAAAGATGTATAAAGAAAAATAAAGTAGCAAAACTTTTCAAAGAAAGTGCGATAATAGTCGCCACCGGACAACCAACAAGAGATACCTTAGAAAATCTTGGCATAAGGGTCGATGTAATGCCCTCAAGATACTTATTTGAAGATGATGTAGAGGCTCAAAGAATACTGGAAGTAGATTATTCATAAAGGAATTTTTTGTCAAAAATAAATTAATATATTAACTAGGTGAGATATATGTAAGGATGTGAAGCATTAGTGAAAATTTTAACCTGTAGATATGGGTTAAGGTTTCATCCATTTATAAAAGGAGTTTTGACAATCTGATATTCTCTTGGGGTGAGTTGAATGGGAAGAACTGAGCTTACAGATGAAGAGTTGGAGAGGTATTCAAGGCAGATCGCTCTGAATTACATAGGGTATGAAGGGCAGTCACTTCTCAGAGCAGGGAGGGTATGCCTCGTGGGAGCGGGGGGGCTTGGCTCTCCCATAGCCTTGAAGATGGTAGCCATGGGCATAGGTTACCTTCGTGTTATCGATAGAGACGTTGTATCGAAGTCAGACCTCCACAGGCAGTATCTCTATGACGAATCCTGTATAGGTATGCCAAAAGTTGAAGCTGCTGTAAAGAGGCTGAGTATATTGAATTCCAGTGTAGAGGTAGACCCCATAGCAACATCCATCACCTCTCACAACGTTGAAGAGCTGATAGAGGGAGTAGATCTGGTTATCGATGGATTGGATACTATAGGAGCCAGGTACATCTTGAATAGGGCAGCCGTAAAGCTGAAGATACCTTACATCTTTGGGGCTGCTATCCAGACCTTTGGAAACGTATCAACCTTCATCCCAGGGGAAACTGCTTGCCTTGAGTGCTTTTACTCAGGTCTAAAAGATGAAGATATGGAAAGATGCGCAATCGTGGGAGTCTTTACACCTCTTCTCGATGTAGTTTCCAGCATCGAAGTCTCCGAGGCAGTTAGAATCCTGCTGAACAGAGAACCCTACCTCAAAAACCGCCTCATGTTCGTGGACCTTGAGAACTTCTGCTTCGATGTGGTAGAGTTATCAAGGAATGTCAATTGCCCTACATGTGGGGAAGCTAGAATCGAGACTTCTCAAGTGCTCGAAAAGGCTGTGAGTGGGGTCTGCGGGAGGGATGGAAGGGGCGTCTTCATCGTTGACACGAGAGTAAAAGCCCTTGATATAGAAGGTATAAGAAACAAGCTTTGGGCTGAAGGAATCCCCTTAAAGGCAGAGGGCACAATGGGTCTGACCTTTGATTATAGTAAAGAAGTGGGGGTGAGCGTGCTGAAGGGAGGAGTATCTATATTACAGGTAGCCCCTGGTTCAGGGATTTACGATGAAGAGTCTGCATTGAAGACATACAGGAAAATCGCTGAAAGGTTAGGTCTTCCCATGGTCTAACACTAGTCAGGCTGAAATGGAAAGCATCTTTGGTGTAAGCCTTGATCGAGGTTGTCCTGTCTCTTAAGACTGTTCATACGTGGATAGAAGAGATCACTAAAAAGTATCGTGATTGTCAAGATTAAGAGTTGCAAACCGGGAGATGGCGAATGTGATACAGAAGAATTGTAGAGATATCTGGGTCAGATGAAATCCTTGATGACGTGATAGAAAGTATGAATCAAAACAAGCTTATCTGTGAATTCGATATCATCAGAGTTGGAAGAGACAGGGCTTTTGGCTGGATAAAGACTTCAAAGTGTCTCGCTTGTAGAATATTCACAGAGTCAAAATGCTTTCTCGCCTCTGCTAGAACCAAGAAGAACGGTTATGTAGAATATACTCTCACCCTGGGAGGGCTCGATCAGTTCAAGCGTCTATTGAAAAAGTTTGCTGACAGGGGATTGGAGGTTGAAATAAACAAGGTCACTAGAGCGAAGGTCAAAGAAGTATTGACACATAGACAGGAGCAGATAATTCAGGCGGCTTTTGAAGCAGGCTATTTCGACTACCCAAAGAGGAAAACTCTTGCAGAACTAGCCAAAAGCCTGAATATATCTTCATCAACGCTGTTAGAAATTCTAAGGAGGAGTCAGAGAAAAGTCAGAGCAGAATACTTGAAACATTGATCTAGTCCTATCCTTGAGGAGACATGGGGTTGGGCGAAGATGAGGATGCTTATGCTTCACGTGGACTATTTCCGTTCTACAATCAGCAAGAAGGGCAGGTCTAGGATTGTTGAAGAGCCCGAATCCAAGACCATGGAAGTAAAGGAAGCATTGATCATTTTATCAAGTGTTGAGAAACAAGATGAACGCGATCCTGAATCGGTCTCAAGGAAAGCCACCGAACAGATATCCAAGCTGGCCAAACAACTAAAGATAGGCACTATGGTTCTTCATCCCTTCACTCATCTATTTGGAGAACTGAGCAAACCGGAGGTCGCAGTAGAGATACTAGAGCTAACGAAAAAAGGATTGATTGAAAAAGGCTTTAAGGTTGTCAGAACTCCCTTCGGTTGGTTCTGCACACTTGAACTCAAGGCTAAGGGTCATCCATTAGCAAGTGTCGCAAGAATCGTATCGTTTCTCCTGATATGGGCGATTCATTCAAAAGGAAGTGAGTTATTGTGTTGGTAGATATTTATATAATAACAGCGTTATAAAAGAATACAACGGAGGCATACAAATTGCTAGATGTGCAGAGGATTAGGCAAGATTTCCCTTTGCTAAATTCTGGGATCATTTACTTAGACAATGCCGCAACCAGCCTAACCCCAGAGCCTGTTCTCCAAAAGATGTTGGAGTTTTACCATGAGTACCGTGCTAATGTTGAACGTGGCATCCACAGACTCTCTCAGAGAGCTAGCGAGGAGTACGAAGAGGCTCGCTCTAAGGTTGCTGAATTTATTAATGCTAGGTCTGAATCCGAAATAATAACGACCAAGAACACCACCGAAGGCATAAATCTTGTCGCAAACGGGCTAAACTGGAAGAAGGGACGAAAAATAGTCACTACACTTATCGAGCACCACTCTAACTTCATAGTCTGGTTACGTCTGAAGCGAAGATATGGGGTAGATGTGGAGATCGTTAGACCGAACAAGGAGGGGCTTTTCGATATTTCTGATTTCAAAAAAGCGATAGATGATAAAACAGATTTGGTGGCAATGACCCATGTTTCAAACGTTTTAGGCGTGATAACGCCAGTTAGAGAAGTTGCCCAGATTGCCCATGAACATGGCGCTCAGTTGCTTATCGACGCAGCCCAATCAGTTCCCCATTTGAAAGTAGATGTTCAAAAAATCGGATGTGACTACCTGGCCTTTTCAGGTCACAAGATGCTCGGTCCAACTGGAGTCGGCATACTTTACTCCCATGAAGATCTGCTGGAAAAGATCGAACCCATGGCTATCGGTGGAGGAACGATCGAGGATGTCGGCTTAGACTACTACAAAATGAATGAAATTCCTAAAAGGTTTGAAGCTGGAACTCCTGCGATTGCTGAAGTCATCGGATTAGGTGCAGCAACTGATTATCTGAGGAAGATCGGGATGAAGAACATAGAAACACATGAAAGGGAACTAACTAAGGAGATGCACTATAGATTAAAAGATATCCCCCAAGTCGAAGTTTACGGTCCTGAAAACTTGGAAAAAAGAATCAGCATAGTTTCCTTCAACATCAAAGACCTGAACCCTCACAACGTGGCCTTAGCTTTGGATATCTCTGCCAACATCATGGTCAGATCAGGGGCCCATTGCGCTCTTCCCTTGATGAAAATCTTGCTAAAGCGACATAGGGGATCCGTCCGAGCCTCCACATATCTCTATAACACCCAAGAGGAGATCGAGAAGCTGGTTTCTTCGGTTGAGGAGATTTCAAGGTCGATTAAATGAGAAAAGTGTAGATAAATGGGAGGGAAAGATAGAATGTATCATGATTATATATGAAAGAAAGCGAAAGAAATCTTAGAAGACTAATCACACAATGGGATTAAACTATAATAATGTTATGAAACTGTGATAGGTTGACATGTTCACAAGCAGATATAGGAGACCTTTCCGAGGGAGAACTCTTAACTTATCTCCAACTGAGGAGGATCGATTTGAAGAAGGTTCAAGTTACACAGATAAATCTTTCGTCTAAAAAAATAGAGACAAAAATTGATTTTGTGGCAGAGGAGACGCCCCTACACATATTTCTGAACAAAACCCGCTATGTCTCGATTCTTTGCTCTCCAGGCCAGTTAAAAGAGTTGGCTGTCGGCCACCTCCTCTCAGAAGGGGTACTGAAATCTTTAGAGGAGATTCGAAGAATACAAATAGATAAAGATGGAAATTGTCAAGTCAGGCTAACACCGAGTGTCGATGCCGAAAAACGGATTGCTGTCTCACAACCCTTCGCCCGATTGATCGTGTCTGCATGTGGCTCCGCCGACTACTGGCCTCTCTCTAAACTTATGGATAGACTAAGCCTCCCCCGATCTGCATCCAGATCTAAGGTCGAAGCAAAAATCATAGCGGAGTCGGTCAAACGCCTCAATACCCTCGATGGAGTATACCGTAAAACAGGAGGAGTCCACATAGCAGCCATCTACTCCCATAGAGGCGATCTTTTGGTCTGGGCAGAGGATGTGGGGCGCCATAACGCGGTAGACAAAGTAATAGGTGCAGTAGCCCTTAAAAAGATTGGCTTCGATGAATGTTTTCTGGCTTCAAGCGGACGACTCACAGGAGACATAGTCTTAAAAGCAGCACGTATGAAGATCCCGATAGTCGCCTCCATCTCTGCGGCCATCTACTCTGGTATCGAAGTTGCCCGACTGACTGGAACAACTATAATCAGCTTTGTTAGAGGAAGAAGAATGAACGTGTTGACACATCAAGAACGCATACTAGAAATAGGGCGAATGTGAGAGTTTGCTGAATGTAGGTCATGAAAAAATACTCAGACCATCGTAGACGAAGAGTACGGGTGTAACATTATGAGCCCCATTTGTTAGCTGTATAGATATCCAAGGAATTCTTCGCTCAACAGCCAAGAAATCCTCGCTGAGACGTGATTATTTTTCATGGACCACATAGCAAGTTATGGTCCTCTAGACCTCTTTTCTGTAAACCAAAACTAAAATAGTGGTAGTGCTATCGCCAAATATGCAAGGTGAACTATCACCCTAGCCCATTACTATAACAGCGTTATATTTATCTGTTTTTTTATTTATTGGTGAGATGATATGCATTCAGATGTGAATTGTCAACTGAAATTTTTAAAGGAAGAACATAAAACATTCTTTTTAACATCAGAGACATAAGAATCTATAAAGAAACATGCTTTGATGTATCATGAGCTAGCAAAGTCTCATAAGGGGACTATCTTTTAATTCGTTCAAAGAGGGGCAGAGTATAATACCAATTCTGTAGCTGATAGTTTGAACGTTACATACCTCTTTGTCCACCATGTTCTCAAAGCCAATCCGTTGCTAGTGGAACCAAAGTTTTAAGTGGGGGATGCCGCCTGCAACAAAGCAAACCTTAACGAATGTCAAGTTCCTGTGGCTAACGTTTCACATACGTAAAGTTTATCTTGAGTGATAACCATCTAACTCCCGTAAGATGCCCCTAATCCTCGACAGTCTGGATATAGCCATCTTAAGGGCCCTGATGGAGGATGGAAGGCTCTCCTACAGGCAGGTAGCTAAACGTGTTGGAGTATCGACCCCTACAGTGGAGGCCAGGATCAGGCGGATGAAGGATGCGGGCTTCATCAAAGGTTTCGCCCCGATCTTCGACCTTACCAAGGTGGAACAGGGAGTCATGGCAATTCTGCATCTCCGAGTTGAAGCCAAAGATCTAAGCGAAGTGCAGGAGTCTCTCGCCTTGAAGGAAGAGGTGATCGATGTCTTCACTACAGCGGGGGAGAGCAACTTGGTGGCGAAGTTGATGGTGGAAGGGTTGGAGGATCTTCAGCGCTTCATCGAGGAGGAAGTTACCACCCTGCCAGGAGTCTCCCTGACTACAACCCAGATAGTTACGAAGGTGGTGAAGGAAGGGCCTTCTCTCCTCTTGAAGCCTGAGCTGAAGATCAGGATGGCCTGCGACTACTGTGGAGGTGAGATCGCAGGGAGGCCACATACCCTTAGGGTGGGGGAGGGGACCCGGTTCTTCTGCTGTAATACCTGCCTTGAAGCCTACAAGGAGAGGTATGCAGCGAGGCTGAAGAGGTTTCCTGAAGAGTCGTAAAGTCTACTCGTCCAAAACTTTACAGATGTTAAGGGGCAAGTACTTCTTCCTCCATTAACATATAATAAGGTGGAGGTATTGATATGAAAGTAAAACAAGATGAGCAACGTCGGTTTCCGATCGTAGCGTTGCTAGTCCTTGTCCTAGGGTTGGTAGCTGTTGCACTTGTCATTTCTATCTCATTTTCACCTGCTCTGTATTCGGCCGAGGCTGTGGATAGCATAGAGCAAGCCGAAGAGCTAGTCGAGCGGTATCTATCTAGTTTAGGTGGGGGCTATAGAATCGAAGAGATCATGGAGTTCTCCAACCACTTCTATATCATAGTTCAGGAGAAGAGCATAGGGATAAACGCCTTCGAGCTCTTAGTAGACAGGTATACTGGAAGGATAGTTTTTGAGCCAGGGCCGAATATGATGTGGAACCAGAAGTATGGACATATGGGAAGGGTCATCAACCCCACGGCTTCTATGCCTATAGACGCTAAGGAAGCTTCAGGATACGGCCAAAGATGGTTGGACACGAACATTCCAGGTGCAAGTGTAGAGGAGCCCAAGATGTTCTATGGCTACTACACCATGGATGTTTCAATAGACGGAAGGATGTCTGGGATGTTGAGTGTGAACGGCTATACCGGCGATGTGTGGTATCACAGCTGGCATGGTGAATTTATAGGAATGGAGGAGCATAATTGATAGGAGGTGAGATAGAAAGATGAGTTCCCAAGAGAAGCCTGAAGCTGCATTCATCTTATCCCTGATAGGTGGGGTACTGATGCTTGTAGGCGGAGGCATGGCATTCATGTGGTTCATGTATGGAGGCTTTGGTGGAATGATGGGTGGATTCGGAGGTATGATGGGAGGCTACCACTGGATGATGGGGAGCTTTGGAGTCCCCTTCGGTTTCATGGGCGGCCTTTCATTCATAGGCTTGGTGTCTGGGATAATCGTGATCATAGGTGCAGTGATGCTTAATACACGTCCAGAAGAGCATAAAGCTTGGGGCACTATAATTCTGCTCTTCTCGATAATCAGCTTCCTAGGTATGGGAGGCTTCTATATAGGAGCTGTCCTTGGTATCGTTGGAGGAGCCCTAGCTCTGGGCTGGAGACCGAGACCTGACTGATCGAGGAGGGAATCAGATGCCCAAGGACCCTATCTGCGGAATGTTCGTTCGTGAAAGCCCCGATGCACTACGGGCCACTGTGCGTGGAACTGAATACTATTTCTGCAGCAATGCTTGCCTACAGACCTTCCTCAGACCTGAGATCGAAGTTAGAAATCTGAAGCGCATGACTGCTCTGAGCTTCATCCTTGGGATCCCTCTGCTACTCTTCAGCATGGCGGACCTTATAGGTCTAGAAGCCATCGTTAATCTTCTTCCGAGCTTTGTAAAGATAGAGTTCTGGCTCTTTCTCCTTGCAACTCCAGTGCAATTCATCGCTGGAAAAAGGTTCTACAGGGGCTTTCTGCACGCTATCAAATCTCGTTCAGCCAATATGGATACACTGATAGCCATTGGAACATCCGCTGCATGGGGATACAGTACTGTCGTTACCTTCTTCCCAGCTTTGGTACCTCCCAATGCCAGAGTTGTATACTTTGAAACTGCTGCCCTAATCATAGGCTTCATACTCCTAGGAAAGCTACTTGAACATGCAATGCAAAGAAGGGCGACAGATGCGGTAAGAAAGCTACTCGGTCTCCAGCCCAAGATGGCTAGAGTGATACGAGAAGGAAAGGAGATCGAAGTCCCTGTCGAGGAGGTGAGCGTAGGAGACATCGTTGTAGTCAGACCCGGCGAGAAGATCCCTGTCGACGGTATTGTAACAGATGGGTACTCGAGTGTGGATGAGAAGATGATCACTGGTGAAAGCATCCCAGTTGAGAAGAAAGTCGGCGATGAGGCGATAGGCGCGACGATAAACAAGAGCGGCATGTTGAGGATAAGAGCCACCAAGGTTGGATCTGACACGACACTCGCACAGATAGTGAAGCTGGTCGAGGAGGCGTCTGTAGCTCGAGCTCCGATAGAACGTTTGGCGGACAGAGTATCCGGCTACTTCGTGCCTTTAGTAGTCCTGATAGCTCTGGGGGCCTTTGCAACATGGCTCTTTCTAGCTGGGAGCTTCATCCAAGGCTTCACCGCTCTGGTAGCGGTCCTGATAATCGCGTGTCCATGTGCATTGGGACTTGCCACACCAGCAGCCATAATCGTGGGAGTGGGGAAGGGTGCGGAGAGTGGAATCCTGATAAAGGGGGGGGAGTATCTGGAGAAAGCCTACAAAGTACAGACCATAGTATTCGACAAGACTGGCACCCTAACAAAAGGCATACCATCGGTAACAGATGTAGTGCCGCTTTCAAACACAACTGAAAGAGACGTTCTAAGATTCGCAGCCATCTCAGAAAAGGGTTCAGAGCATCCCCTCGGAGAAGCCATAATTAGAAGAGTAGAAGAAATGGGGCTTGAGGTCCCTGACCCAACTTACTTTGAAGCAGTCCCAGGTCACGGTGTAAAGGCAAGTCACTCCGATACAGAGATTCTACTTGGAAATAGGAAGTTGATGCGTGACAACAACATCTCTATAGAAGCCCAAGAAGATAAGATTCAGAAACTGGAGGATGAAGGAAAGACCGCAACGCTCCTCGCCCTTAACGGAAGCCTTGCTGGTGTGATCGCTGTAGCCGATACGATCAAGGAGAGCGCGAAAGAGGCCGTAGACGATCTGAAAGGAATGGGGTTGGAGGTGGTTATGCTTACCGGTGACAACCGGAGAACCGCCAAGGCAATCGCCCAACAACTGGGCATCGACAAAGTCATCTCCGAAGTGCTCCCTGGCCAGAAAGCTTTGGTAATCAAGGGTCTCCAAAAAGAAGGTAAGGTTGTGGCCATGGTTGGGGATGGAATAAACGATGCTCCAGCCCTCGCACAAGCAGATATAGGGATCGCCCTTGGAAGCGGAACAGACGTAGCCGTTGAGACCGGAGGAATAGTGCTTATCAAGGATGATCTACGTGACGTAGTTGCTTCGATAAAGCTCAGCAAGAAGACGATGAGCAAGATCAAGCAGAACCTGTTCTGGGCCTTTGCGTATAACACAGGCTTCATACCGGTAGCCGCCTCCGGGCTGTTAAGTCCCGTATTCGCAGCCATCGCTATGGCGATGAGCTCAGTAAGCGTCATTACCAACTCCCTTACACTTAAGAAGTTCCAGATAAAAAGGAGGTGAGAGTTATATGGCTAAGGATCCAATCTGTGGAATGGATGTTAACGAAAAGACTGCAGAGCACAAGTCTGAATATAAAGGGCAGACATACTACTTCTGCTCCTCCTTATGCAAACAAACATTCGATAAAGAGCCTGCCAAGTACGTTATGAAGAGATAAGTTGAAAGTAAAGTCATTGGAAAGGGGAAGATGACGACTTAAACCATGTTCAGAAGCTAGGCTTTGAGGTAGTTTGTGATAGGTATGATCATTCTGATAAATAATTCTTGCCTTTGAACCTCGTATCAAAGAAGGAGAATTCGTCCTAAGTCGAACAAAACAGCAATCAATAGTAGTATTCTCATGGTCCAGATCTTCTTAAGAGAAGGATGCTCGGAAAGATTAATAAGTGCCTACAAAATATCCGAAGCTATGCCCATCTACGTAATGTTGACAACCCTTACTGATGAAGGAAGAAAGACGATCAAAGTTAAGCCTGAAAGAATCAAGGAAGTCAACAAGGAAGTTGAAGCCATGGGCGCAAAAATTTTGGTTCAATATGCAGTTTTAGGTCCTTATGATTTTATAAATATTCTTGAAGCCCCAGACGATAAAACAGTAACTAGAGTAGCCGTAGAACTTGGTTCAAGAGGAACACTCCAAACTTTAACGATGGTAGCGATCACTATCGACGACTTGATCGATGCTCTTAAAAAATAACTGCTTAAGTTTAACTTATCTCTATAAATAAGTCAGATAGCCATGATGTATATACACCTATACAATCTTGGACTAATCTTTCCCTTTAAGCCCCCAAACTACTCTTACAGACAATAAACGGAATACCTATTATGAAGGCAAAAGTGTGCTAAACCCTCTTTCAATTTTCTCCAGACTTAATTTCAGGAATTAGATCTGAAGCAGCGATATAAATGAAGTTACCTGTAGCGAAAAGTAGCAGAAGGTAGTATCGATCTATGATTGTAGCGGCAAAGTAAACTAAGAGACTGCTTGGAATTATGGTGAGGGCTGAAAAAAGGTTGAAAACAATGCCTTGTACTTTTTCCATTCTCCATGAATTAGAATTCAAAATCACTCAACTCTTGAGGGACCTCATGTGAAGCACTAGAACCAAGTAATCATGCCTGTCTGTATGGAAACTAAAAAAAGATCTGCTATTGCCAAACCTCCTATGTTATGGATTCATCGGCCAGTAAAATTAGATAAGTTGCAGGTTTTTATGTTCAGATGGGCCCCTTTGGAATATCTGAAGGTATGTATATGGTACAAATCAACTTGAGCCGATCCATGTTAATGATCTTTGGCGGATATCGGTTATCTTATAGCATTTATCAAAGCGTTTGTAAGCTCAAGATTTGTTATGACAGGAACCCCAAACTCTACAGCTTTCCTCCTTATCAGATAGTCGTCATCCAGTACCTTTTTGGATTTTACTCCCTTCAACTTCAGAACGTTGATCACTAGCTTTATCTTCCGACTTATCAGATAGTCAAGTATATTCGGTTGTTTCTCTTCACTTACCTTGTGCAAGATTTCACATTTTATATCGTTTTTGATCAAAGCTTCTGCTGTGTGCTCAGTGGCATATATCTGAAATTCTTTTTTAAAGAATTTCTTTGCTATGGATATCAAACTTTCTTTATCTCCACCGACCGTTATGAGGATCGGGTCGCCTTTTTGGGGAATGTTCAGACCTCCAGCTATCAAAGCCTTTAGAAAGGCTTCCTCAAAGGTCTCTCCAAAACAAGCCACCTCTCCCGTTGAGACCATCTCAACCCCAGTTATTGGATCCGCGCCTTCTAACCTCATAAAGGAGAACTGAGGAACTTTTACGCCAAACTTATTCGCCGAAGCTTCACCATCCTTGATTCTCTTCCCTAGTATGGCATCTGCAGCAACATCCATCAGATTTATACCAACCGTCTTTGAGACGAAAGGCATACTTCTTGATGCCCTTAAGTTACATTCTATAACATATACATCTCCATCTTTCATTATATACTGGATGTTAAATGGCCCTCGAATGTTCAATCTTCTAGCGATTCTTCTTGTGTAGTCCCTTATAGTGTCTTTGATAGACTCTGAAATATCGATTGAAGGGATCGACATGGTAGCATCCCCTGAATGGATACCTGCATTCTCCACATGCTCTATTATGGCTCCAATGAAGACATTCTCTCCATCACAGACTCCATCGACTTCCACTTCTTTAGCATTAGTAATGAACTTTGTAATGACTACTGGATATTCTTTTGATACTTTGGTTGCTCTTTTTAAGTAATCCTCCAACTGTTTTTTGTCAAAGGCAACATTCATCGCGGATCCAGAGAGAACGTACGACGGTCTTATTAACACGGGGTACCCTATCTTCTTTGCAAATTCCTTTGCCTTTTCGATGGTTTCTAATTTGCTCCATCTAGGTTGCGCTATCCCCAATTCGTCAAGAATCGTGCTGAACTTAGACCTATCCTCCGCTCTATCTATATCTTCAGCAGATGTCCCCAAGATTTTAACGTCATTACCAGCCAGTTTCATGGCCAAGTTGTTGGGTATCTGCCCACCTACACTTACAACTACTCCGTCTGGAAACTCTCTTTCAACTATATCCAGAACTCTCTCAAGAGTCAACTCTTCAAAATACAACTTGTCTAAAATATCATAATCTGTTGATACAGTTTCTGGGTTATAATTTATCATGATAACTTCTTCTATACCCTTTCTCTTTAAAGCCCAAGCCATATTCACACAACACCAATCAAACTCGACGCTAGAACCTATTCTATAACAGCCAGAACCAAGGACAACAACCTTGCTCTTTCTTGAAATTTCTATATCATCTTTATCCCCGTTATAAGTTAGATATAGATAGTTGGTAACAGCAGGCCATTCAGCCGCAAGTGTATCGATCTGCTTTATAACAGGGACTATGCCTAACGATTTTCTTATTCTTCTGATCTCTGCTTCGCTCTTCTTGATCATATCACCAATCTTTTTATCAGAAAAACCAAGTTGTTTTGCTCTTCTTATGGTTTCAGGGGTTAAATTCTTCTTCAATGGTTCTTGGAAATCTATGATTCCTTTGATTTTATTCAAGAACCAAGGATCGATGCCGGTCAACATGTGGATTCTTTCTACATCTATGCCAGATTGTAAAGCCTTAACGATGTAAAATATTCTCTCATCTGTCGGGTTTTCCAATCCATGTTCTATCACCTCTAAAGCAAAGAGATCGTCCTTGCCAACTTCTATATCATCGACATCCGTCAATTCATTATCTATGTCGAGCATCCTGATTGCCTTTTGCAAAGCTTCCTCAAAGGTTCTACCAATAGCCATCACTTCTCCTACAGATTTCATCTGTGTCCCGATTTTTCTACTGACATCCTTGAATTTTTGGAAATCCCATCTAGGTATTTTGACGACCACGTAATCCAATGCAGGTTCGAAGCAAGCAGTAGTCACCCCTGTAACTTTATTCATCAATTCAGGTAAAGTGTAGCCGACCGCAAGCTTTGCAGCTATATATGCTATGGGATAGCCAGTAGCTTTTGATGCAAGGGCTGAGCTTCTTGATAATCGAGAATTTACTTCTATCACTTTGAATCGCTCAGAGTTAGGGTCTATCGCAAATTGTATATTACATTCGCCGATTATCCCTAAAGCCCTTATGACTTTGAAGGCAGCCATCCTCAAAAGATGGTATTCTCGGTTAGTTAAGGTCTGAGAAGGTGCTATGACGATGCTGTCGCCTGTATGGACTCCCATAGGATCGAAGTTTTCCATATTACAGACTATTACACAGTTATCTTCACAGTCTCTCATCACTTCATATTCCACTTCTTTCCATTTTCCAATGTATTCTTCAATCAAAACTTGCTTGATTCTACTATGAGCCAGCCCTCTCATCGCGATTTCTATCAGTTCTTCTTTATCACGTGCTGCTCCAGACCCTTGCCCACCCAGCGTGTAAGCAACTCTTACCATAACTGGATAGCTTATCTCATCGGCAGCTTGCACTGCTTCAGAGATAGAGTTTGCCTTCTTGCTTCTAGGTATAGGTATGCCATTCTCGATCATTGTCTTCCTAAATAGGTCTCTATCGTCTGCGATCTTTATCGCTCTTATCCCAGTCCCTATGACTTTTACATTCCATTCCTCTAAAATTCCTCTTTCAGCCAAATCTACACCACAATTCAGTGCAGTCTGACCTCCGAACCCTAAAAGTATCCCATCAGGTCTTTCTTTTTCTATAATTTTTTCAACGAACTCTGAATTTATTGGAAGAAAATAAACTTTATCAACAAATTTTTTATCAGTTTGAATCGTTGCTATGTTGGGATTGACAAGTACGACTTTTATCCCCTCTTCCTTCAGAGCCTTTATGGCTTGTGCACCCGAATAGTCGAATTCCCCTGCTTCTCCTATCTTTATTGCTCCACTCCCTAAAATCAGAACCTTTTTTATCCATTCAAACTTTGCCAAATCTTTTCACCTCTTCGATGAAGTAATCGAATAAAGATCCAGTTTCATAGGGACCAGGGGATGCTTCTGGATGGAATTGAATCCCAAACACAGGTTTCTTTTTGTGCTTTATGCCCTCTACGGTCTTATCGTTCACATTCTTGAACCATACATCGAATCCAGTTTCTTTTAAACTTTCATCATCGACAACATATCCGTGATTCTGGCTGGTTATGTAGCATCTTTTGGTAAATAGATCTATGCAAGGATGGTTCTGACCTCTATGTCCAAACTTCATTTTATAGGTATCTGCGCCTGCTGCAAGGGCAAGAATCTGATTGCCCAAACAAACACCCATCATAGGCAGATCGGTCTCCAGAATCTCTCTAACAGTTTGTACAGTCTTCTCACATTTCTTCGGGTCTCCAGGACCATTGGAGATCACAATTCCAGACGGGCTTGATTTTAGAACCCTTTCAACAGAATAATCGTAAGGAACTCTTACTACATCTACCTTTCTCTGTAGAAGATTTCTTAATATCCCAAATTTAGTGCCACAGTCTATCAGAACGATCTTTGGCGATCTTCCTAAATTATATTCGATCGGCTTTTTTATAGTCACTTCTTTTACCAGATCTCGCTTATTGGGGTCTTCTATCTCTCCTAATTCTGTTCTAATTTTCTCGAGATCGATCTCCTCTGCTACTTTAAGAATCCCTAGCATTGTACCCTTGACTCTTATCTTCTTTGTGAGCTCTCTCGTATCTATGCCTTCTATGCCAGAAATCTTTTGTTCGTACAACCACTCATTTAATGTCTTCTTGTAAGACCAATGGCTTGGATTTTGGGCGAGGGAAGATACTACATAGCCTTTTACTTGAATTTTATCCGATTCAAAGTGCAAGGGGATTCCAAATTCATCGGTGATTGAGTAAGATGGCACACCATAATTTCCAACCAAAGGATAAGTTTGAATCAATATCTGTCCGAAATAAGAAGGATCGGTCAAAGACTCGGTGTAGCCGACCATTCCTGTGTTAAAGACGACCTCCCCAGAAACTTCACAAGGATAACCAAAACCAAAACCCTTTAAAATTGTCCCATCTTCTAAAGCCAAAATGGCTTTAATCAAGATCGACACCTGCTGGGAAATTCTTATGAAAGACGTTAAAGGGGCCGCTTGGAAGAATCCATCTATGGCAGAAGAAAGTGAACACACCGCCCCTTCTAATAGGAGTTTTGCCACCTATCCCGTGCTCACACAATATTTATTGCTACACCTTAAGAAAGCAAAGAATGTTGACTAATAAAGTTTTTTATTAATAAGTTTTAACGCACCAAAAACAATGCGTTAAATTAGAAGATTCCAACTGGTCTTGTTCGCTTACTCCTTTCCTGGATTATCTCCTGTCTAAGCTCTTGAGCATCGAGATCATCTAAGCTTGGAATAAGGGCCAATCTTACGCCTTTACCTTTATTATCTGGCGGATTAGCTCTAACTCCTCGTCCTTGAACCAGCCTGCTAATACCGCTGTCTTGAGGAATAGCCAACGCACCAGGTTTACAGAAAGAAATATCGAACGATAACTTCGCAAAGGGAACAGCGAAATAAACCTTCCTTTTTCTTTTTTTCTGTTAACCGAAAAATAAGGTGTAGAGGCCTTCTAACTTAGACCTGGCCTCAATAGGTCTGGGAAACTAGACGTTCAGATTACTATACGAATCGAAGATTTTATAGAACCGATTACTGTAATGTTTTATATCTAAGAAATTTACTTCCTCACACAATAACGGTAACAAACATCAGGATAAATGGATTTTTTGAAGTTCAGTCTCAATTTGTTGAAGGAAGGAGAATTGTAGATTTCGAGTAAAGGTGTCTCGTAAACATTTCCGAGTTTTGTATAATTCGGTGGAAAGTCAAGACAACATATCACAACATCTCCGTTCACTCTTACCTGCATCTGAGTCCAAAAATGGTCACATATATCAGAATAAAATTGTTCAACCCGACCTTGAACAAATGGCATTTCTTGATTTACTTCGAATTTATGAGAGTGCCTGCTCCAAAAGTCCTTTAGAAGTATAAATTCATTTTCGTTCTCCTTACAGATCACATTTAAAATTATCATCCTTGTTTTACTTTTTCGACATAACCCCCAAGCATCAAGGGCATTATACAAAACTGTCTCGAAATTCAGACCCCTTCTCAAACTTTCATAAGTCTTTTTGCTGTATCCATCTATCGCAAAACGGAATTGGCTCAATCCAGCTTTTATAAGTTGATCCATTAGGTCACGAGTTAAGAGGAATCCGTTGGTGTTAAAAGAAGATTTTAATCCCTTTTTATGACAATATCTCACCGCTTTTACAAGATCGGGGTAGAGAGTGGGTTCGCCAAACCCACTAAGTTGAATTTCTGGTTTCCATCTCCAATTTGTTTGATCTATCAACATTTTTACTGTATCAAACGGCATATCTTTCAAATGTTTTTTGTTGAGAAAACGATGACTACAGAAGATACAATTTGCATTGCAACGAGTGGTGACCTCTATCTTTAAAATATTGGGGGTCACCTTCTTCAAACTCTACACCTTTCAAGCGTTCCATCTAATTGTCGTTGGACTGCCTCAGCCAATTCATCCACCTTGTCTTTAGACTTTAACATTTATTATTTTTAGTATAAAGCTCTAAAACATATTCAAAAACATTACTAAACTATCCCATAGTTCTCAAAAATAAGGTGTAGGGGCTTACCTTCACATTACTTTAACCCACCCCTAGGTTGGGAGACTTATTTTAACGCATGGATTTCAATACATTAATAAGTTTTAATTACGGTTGGTCTTTGATTATGGGCTTAATAGAACAACAATTTAATAGTAAGTCTTGGCAGATGTTAATGGATTATGATTAAGGAAAGTTACCCCAGAAAGTATGTCAGAGTGTATAGGATAACGAGCATAAACGATCCTGGAACGGGTCTGCCTGGCAAGCGGATAGAGTTAGTGGAGGTTAGACCTAGAAAAAGTAACGTCTTTCCTGAGTCTGGAGAAGAGGCTAGGCGGGTGCAGGGGATACTTTCACAGTTTCAAAGCCTCGGAGTGCTTCCCCATGTAAAAGAGATAGTCTCACCTAAGCTCACTATATTCCTTACAGAAGACGAATATGATAGATTGGGAATAAGGTTCGAGGTCAATGATACTTATGAACTTATATTGAAGGATGGGGTGATCTCTTTGAAGAGCTCTAAAGAGGGAGTTTGACTATCTTATAGATCGATCTTTAATCTAAATAATTTCTCCATATCAATAGTTATTTAAATGTCAAGAATTAACATCTTAAGTTGGATTTTTAAAAAAAATCACGAAAAGAAAAGGGGATTCGATCTGGGGAGAAGATCTAAACTAGTCGCATTCGACATGGATGGAACTTTACTTAATGGCAGGGTCATCTACTTCATCGGAGAAAGGTTTGGATTTCTAGAGGAAATAAAAAGCATAATGAGAGGAAGAATCCCTCCCCTAGAGAAATCTAAGATCATCGCCAAGCATCTGGCTGGATTGGAAGCTAAAGAAATCCTTGACACTATCAAGAAGATTCCTCTAATGACTGGGGCCCTCGAAACCATCGATAGGATCAAAGAGAAAGGTTATCGAATGGGAGTCATAAGTGATAGTTATACTATTGCCACTAGTTATCTGACTGAGAGGCTCGATATGGACTTTCATATGGCCAACGAACTCGAAGTCCAGCAAGGAATAGTAACTGGAAGGATCTTCACGCCTTTGGGCTGGGAACAAGCGAATTGCAGTTGCAGACGCTCGATCTGTAAAAGGTTCTTTCTAAGGAAGTTCGCCAATTCGATGAGAGTCTCCATATCCAATTGTATCGCCATAGGAGACTCTTTGGCTGACTGGTGTATGCTAGAGGAAGCAGGCATAGGCATAGCTTTTGATCCTAAGGATCAAGATCTGGCTAAGTACGCTGATGCAGTTGTAAAGGAAAAGGACTTGACCCATGTTTTAGGATGGATCTTAAATCGATGAGAAAGAAGTTAATCGTCTGCTTTTATTAGACCGAATATGACTGTATTTAAATCACTTGTATCTCGACTATCTGGGAGGATCGACTTATCGTGATTCAGAATGTAGTTGGGGAGGTCTTCTTGATCAAGACGTCGGACAGGCACTTTGGGATCAGAAGTCTTCTCAACCAATTCGACCTGAAGGATTATTCTGAAAAGAGGGTGGCTTTGAAGGCGAATTTTAATAGCGCCGACCCTTTTCCCGCCTCCACTCATCTTGATACTCTCGAGGCCCTCGTGAGGGGGTTGAAGGAAGCTAGGACAAGGGATCTGACCTTGGCTGAGAGGAGCGGTATGGGCGTTACTAGGAAAGTCTTGGAGCAGATGGGCGTCTTTGACCTATCTGAGAAGCTGACCTTTAAGGTTGAAGTCTTAGACGAAGTGGATAAAGAGGGATGGGTGAAGATCGATAGAGATGGAACTCATTGGCTTAGGGGTTTCTACATCTCCAAGGTCTTCCTTGAAGCTGACAAGGTTGTCCAGACCTGCTGCCTTAAAGCCCACAGATTCGGGGGCCACTTCACCCTGTCCCTGAAGAACTCCGTAGGCTTGGTGGCGAAGAAAGTTCCCGGAGGATTATACAATTATATGTGGGAGCTGCATGGGTCTCCTTATCAAAGGCTCATGATAGCCGAGATCAACAAGTTCTACGATGTCGACTTGGTGGTCATGGATGCCATAAAGGCCTTTGTGAATAAAGGTCCTGAAAGTGGCGATGTTGTCGAGCCCAATCTTCTACTGGCAAGTAGAGATAGGGTAGCCATAGACGCGGTTGGAGTAGCCATTCTTAGGAGTTATGGGTCGACGAAGGATATTATAAAGGGAAGGATCTTTGAACTCGAACAGATCAAGAGGGCAGCCGAGCTTGGTGTAGGTGTGAAGTCGGCCTCGGACATAAAGCTGATTCCCTTAAACGATAAGAGCCGTGAGACTGCAGACAAGATAAATAGTGTCCTCAAGAGCCAAGGATAGAAAACATTTCGCGAGATAAGATATTTATGGCAAAATGCCCTGTATGAACCTTTTTTATACCTTTTAATCCGTGTATATCTTCATAGTCGGTGTGGAAATGCCCCCAGAAATAATAAAGAACAGACAAGAATTGATAGCAGATTCTAAGACAGAAGAAGTAAAGGAAGCTAGAAAAAAGATTCTAGACATAGTGGAGTCGGGTATAGAAGCAGCACTGCCTGAAAGGGCGATGAGAGAGAAGGTAAAAGTCATCAAGAACGAACTATCGGTCTGCAACAGATCTTTCGATCTAAACAGGTTTCAGCATATCTATGTCATAGGGTTCGGCAAAGCCTCAGGGGTTATGGCATCAGCTCTAGAGAAGATCTTGGGAGACAAGATCACAGAAGGCGTAGTCGTTGTCAAAGAAGGGTTTAAAGCCGAAACTGGTAAGATCAAAATTCTGTACGCAACCCATCCCATACCAAGCATAGCTAGTTTAGAGGCTGCCAAGAAGATACTTGAAATGGCCGAAAAGGCATCGAAGAGAGACCTCATCATCTGCCTGACATCTGGAGGCGGTTCAGCCCTGTTCGAGCATCCAAGGGAAGGAGTATCTTTAGAAGAGTTGAAGAAGATAACCGAGTCGCTTTTGAGATCAGGGGCGAACATAAACGAGATCAATGCAGTAAGAAAGCGGCTTTCAAAGGTCAAAGGTGGCAAGTTGGCAAGGTACACCTATCCCTCTACAGTGATCAATCTTGTCTCATCCGATGTTGTTGGCAACCGTCTAGAATCCATAGCATCGGGTCCTTTATTCTACTCTGAAACTTTGATGAATCCTAGGGAGATTCTGGAGAGATACGATCTATGGGAAGAACTGCCATTACATGTAAAAGATGTAATACAGAAAGAAGAGAGGATAGACAAGGAGATTTTCGATGATGTTTGGAACTTCATAATCCTTGATAACATGGTTGCATTGAAAGGGGCTGAGAGAAAGGCCATGTCTCTTGGTTTCAACACCATGATACTTTCTTCTATGATAACTGGCGAGTCAAGAGAGGTTGCAAGGGTCATGGCTGAAATAGCAGAAGAAGTCGAGGCTACTGGCAACCCCATAAAGAAGCCTGCATGTATCATTTCGGGTGGGGAGACGGTAGTGACGGTAAAAGGCAATGGGAGAGGGGGGAGAAGCCAAGAATTCGTCCTATCCTTTCTCAAAGAGATGGGCAACCATAATTTCATAGTCGCCGCTGTAGATACAGATGGAATAGATGGTAGCACAGATGCAGCAGGTGCCTTAGCAGACAGAGATACTATGGAAAGATCGAAGAAGGAAAAGGTAGACCTTCAGAGATTCCTAGATGACAACGATTCTTATCACTTTTTCAAGATGATGAACGATCTGATAATTACAGATCAGACAGGAACCAACGTAAACGATCTGAGGGTCTTCGCCATATTTTAATCCATCTTATACTCTCATCATATGGATACTTTAAAAATGATTATAAGCGAAGTTAGAGATAGATAAAATGGTGGCTTCTTTGAACCTACTTGAGATAGAAGATCTAAGCGTCGAAGTGGATGGGAAGAGAATCTTAGACGGAGTTGACTTGGAGATACCTGAGGGAGAGAGTCATGTCTTATTCGGACCCAACGGGTCTGGAAAAACTTCGATATTGATGACTATATTGGGCTTCCCAGATTATAAAGTAGTTTCGGGCAGGATAAGGTTCGATGGTGTAGATATAACGAATATGTCTATAGATGAGCGTGTGAAACGTGGGATGGGCATAGCCTTTCAAAGACCGCCGGCTATAAGAGGTGTCAAGCTTGGAGACATCGTCCATAACTTCCTCAAATCTGATGCTGAAGCAATGAAAAAAGAGGCAGAGTTGTGTGATGCCTTGAAATTCGAAAAGGAGTTCCTTTCCAGAGATCTGAATCGTGGCTTCTCAGGTGGGGAGATGAAAAAGTCTGAAATTTTACAGGTTCTTGCCCAAAAACCCAAATTTGCTATGTTGGATGAGCCAGATTCGGGAGTAGATATCGAAAACCTTGCGATCATAGGCAAAGTGATAAATAACTTTCTTAAGGAAAGTTCGGGTCTTTTGATAACCCACGTAGGCTACATCTTACGTTATGTAGAAGTCGATAAAGGCCATGTCTTAATCAAGGGGGAGATCGCTTGTTCAGGAGAGCCCATAAAAATTCTTGACCAGATATTGAAGGAAGGATATGGATGGTGTGAAAAATGTCTACAAATTAAAGGGTGGTGTAAGAATGTCAACAGATAGAGAAAGAGTATTAAAGGTTGAAGATAAACCAGCCACCCTTGGTCCAGATTTAGACATCAGAGAGTTTACAAGAGAAGCCAAAGCCTGGTCCGCTTGTCCAGTACCACTTCTCCCAAAGGATATAGTGCTCCAGTCTTTGAGTGCAGGGATCAGGGCTGATGAGAAGGACAGAGTCGGAACCTACTTTCAAATCGACCACTCAGTAGTTTTTCAAGGCATCCAAAAAGTCTTCGAAGGGAAGATCGATCTGATGAGCACCAAAGACGCTTTCAACAAATATGATTGGTTCAAGGATTACTGGTGGAGGCTAGTGCAACCAGACACAGACAAATACACAGCTTTAGCAGAGAGAAATTGGGATCATGGTTACTTCATCAGAGTTTTAGAGGGTCAGAAAGTTACACTCCCCCTTCAATCATGCCTTTTCGTCTCAAAAGATGGACTGAATCAGAACGTTCACAATATCATCATATTGGAACCAGAGGCGGAGGCTCAAGTAATAACCGGTTGTGTGGTTCATCCTAACGTTCAGAAAGGGCTTCACGTCGGAGTTTCAGAGTTCTACTTGAAAAAAGGGGCAAAACTTACATTTACAATGATCCATAATTGGTCTCAGAACTTTCATGTCCGTCCGAGAACGGCGGTCCTTATAGAGGATGAAGCTAAATTCGTAAACAATTATATCTGCTTAAAACCCGTGAAGAGTCTTCAGATGTACCCAGTTGCGTACTGTAAAGGAGTCGACTCTAAAGTCAGGTTCAACTCGATCTTATATGGAGGGGGTAACTCTTACATCGATTTTGGCGCAAAGATAGTTCTTCAAGGAGCTGGAAGCAGAGGCGAGGTCATCTCCAACGCTATAGCCTCTGATAGAGCTCAGATATATGCGAGGGGACTTTTAGTAGGAGAGCACAGTGAGAGCAAGGCACACCTTGAGTGTAGAGGTCTTCTCCTCTCTGATAAAGCCCTCATTCATGCAGTACCGGAGCTTACTGCAAAGGTTGGCGGGACTGAGCTTTCTCATGAGGCTGCTGTTGGCAAGATAGGCGAAGATCAGGTCCAATATTTGATGGCCAGAGGATTTTCAGAAGCCGATGCCAGATCGTTGATAGTAAGAGGTTTTATGGATGTCACCATCTTCGGACTTCCAGATGAATTGAAAGATGGGATCAAAAGAATCGTGGATGAAGCTGTAAAAGGAGCGCTCTAGAACGAATTCAAATATATATTTACTGTATAAAGCTTGGAATCAGTTGCTGTATAATTTTAGGTCAAGTTTAACGTGCTGAAGACAGCATTTTACTCATCTTTCTCTTGCTTTGACCAATCTTTTCCAAAAGGATTTGTAAAGAAAGCTTTTCTCGTCTAGGCTCAGAAGTCTTTCCAACATCGGTTTGTTTACAGTAAAGGCAAGCAAGCAGAGAGGAATATGGTGACGCATCGCCATATCTACTGCGCCTATAAAGGCTTGTGGCTTATCGTAGGTTGTGAAGGAAACCAGCAAACCACAGCCAGCACTTACCGTAGTTCTAATCAGGTCTGGAATCATCTCTGGAGAATAATACAAAGCTCCATGAATAAGCGCAGATAATTGGTCTGGATTCACCAAGAAGGTAAATGAAATTGCTCTTTCTAAATGCTCCTCTTTAAAAGGTCCTATCAGAACGTATTCTTTCTTTGGGCAGTACCTTACCATGTTCTTTATCCATTCTTCTGTTGTTTCTAAGGATGCCTTCAACCCTTCTTCCTCGTATAGAAAGTTTTTAAGGTCGGAATCTTCGATCTCGATTCCAAGCAAGAATCTTGCTCCTCCTCTGCAGCCGTACCTTTTCTTAGATAGAACAAGGGTCTTTCCTTCTTTCCAAGCCTTGTAGCTTGCCCATATGCACTGATTTGGCTCAGGTTTGACGACTGGCTCAAATTCTTCATAGGTGGAAGATTCGTAAAGAGATATTACAGGCTCTTCCAATTTAAGTGCTTGGCATAGGGTGTCAATATTCATTTTTTCTGTTGAATTTTGTCTAAAGGCATTTAATAAAATCTTTTGTCAACTTAACTTCTAAAGAAAAAAGGAACGAGAAGGAAATCTAAACCTTATGATCTATCTTACATATACTCGAACCGATTTTTGGTAACTGCTCTTTTGCTTCGTCCACCGTTGTTGACTTCGATCGACGAACTAGTCTCCCAAACGGTAATTTTGAGACGATCGGACAGTTCTTGGCAGACAGTATGGTAAAGGCGAATGAGTAAACGTCGAATCAGAGCGTAGATGGTATAATGTTTTTACATGAATTCTTCGATCAATTTTTCAAACTGCCTTGACTCGATCTTCTGCTTGACAAGTGGCACATCCTCGATGGCTGGGAATAGCTCTTCAAGGGCAGGCCTCTCCTCCTTGTAGAACACGCCTATAGGGATCCTCTCTCCCCATTCTTGCGCCTTCTTAAAGGCGGCAAGCCCATCCGTGGCATCGTAATCTCCCTCACCGAGCTTGTAGACTCTCTCCCTATACCATGAGAAGGTATTCAGATGGTTGAAGATAACACACGGCTGGAGAATGTCGATCAATGCAAACCCTCTGTGATTCACCGCCTCTTTGATCATCTGAACCAGATGGGGAACATCCCCTGAGAAACTTCGGGCAACAAAGCTCGCCCCCAATGCCAAGGCTAAGGCGATGGGGTTTAGAGGGGTTGAAACCACTCCTCTGGGCGTACTCTTTGTCACAAAACCCAGGTCACTCGTAGGTGATGCCTGACCTTTGGTCAACCCGTAGATCTGGTTGTTGTGCACAAGATATTTCACACCTATATTTCTTCTTATTGTATGAATGAGATGATTCCCACCTTCCCCGTATCCGTCACCGTCTCCCCCTACTGCAAAGACATGCAGCCTATGATTCGCCAGCTTCGCTGCAGTAGCTACTGGCAGGGTTCTGCCGTGGAGACCGTTAAATAGGTTACACTTCATGTAGTGTGGTAGTTTGCCGGCCTGTCCTATACCTGAAACCATCAGGACTTCATGAGGGGAGATTTCGAGTTCAACTAGAGCTTTCTTCACTGCAGTGAGTATGCCAAAGTTGCCGCATCCAGGACACCAAGCAGTCTCTCCACCCTGATAATCCTTGAGTGTAACCATCTTAGGCTCTCACCTCCATCTTGAAGGCCTGAATTATGTAGTTGCTTGTGATTGGCCTCCCATCGTATCTGAGGATCTTGTTCGTCATCTGTATACCTGTTTCGGCTCGAAGGACCCTAGCCAGCTGACTTGTAGCGTTACTTTCGATCATGACCCTCTTTTCTGAGCCCTTCAAAGCATCTATGACTGCATCTGTAGGGAAGGGCCAGAGGGCGTTGAAATGAAGCATCCTTACCTCGAACCCTTCTTCATTTAGGAGATCGACAGCTTCTCTAATGGCGCCGTAGGTGGAGCCCCAGCCTAGAAAAACCGTTCCTGCCTTTTCAGGGCCATAGGATAGAGGAACCATCTCCTTCTCCAATCCCTTGGTCTTCCAAACCCTTTTCTGAACCATCTTGACACGGATTTCAGCGGACTCTGTGATATGGCCGTCTTCCGTATGTTCATCGCTATCCGTGACTACCAGCACTCCTGGATACCCTGGAAGTGCCCGAGGGGAGACTCCGGACTCGGTGAATTTGTGTCTGACATAGTCTTTGATCTTTGAAGCCTCCTCTTCGGAGAGCAGCTCTCCCCTATCGATAACTATCTTGGAGAAGTCGAACCGATCCACGGTCCAATAAGAGTCTGCCAGATATTCGTCTGTCAACACTACGACAGGGATCTGATACCTTTCAGCTATGTTGAAGGCTTTATTCATCAAGTAGAAGGCGTCTTCCGCATCTCTTGGTGCCAGTATGGCTCTAGCGAACTCTCCATGAGAGGTATGAATGACAAACTCTAGCTCACCTTGTTCAGTTCTAGTCGGGAAGCCTGTACTTGGACCTGGTCTCTGACCTAAAACAACTACAACAGGGGTTTCTGTCATGCCTGCAAGGCTGAATGCTTCAACCATAAGCGAGAAGCCCCCTCCTGATGTGGCAGTCATGGCTCTTACACCTGTGAAGGAAGCGCCTATAGCCATGTTCAGGGCCGCGATTTCATCTTCCGCCTGCTCCACTACGAGGTTGAAGTCACTTGACTTGTTCATCATGTACTGTAGTATTCCGGTTGAGGGTGTCATGGGATAGCCGCTCATGAATTTGCACCCTGCTGCCATGGCACCTAGGGCAACAGCTTCGTTTCCATTGATCAGAATCCTTCTAGGGCCTTCAACAGGTTTTAGTTCACATGCCACCTCTCCTTTGAAATTCTCCTCGGTGTATCTGTATCCTGCCTCGGCTGCTTTGACGTTATCCTCTGCCACCTGTTTACTCTTTGCCCTAAAGATTTCTGTCAGCACTTCACTTAATATGTCGAAGTCGTATTTGACGAGGCTGAGGGCTGCTCCAGTCGCCACAGTGTTGGCAAATATCTTGTTCCCAGAGGTTTCCACAGCCAAGCGTTCAAAGGGCACATCGAATTGAGAAGGGTCTCTCTTTTCGATCTTGGTCTTCTCTCCGTCAAATACTGCTACCCCTTTCTCAGTCAGAGCTTTCGTGTGTAGGTCGACCGTTTCTCTGTTAAGGGCGATCAGCAGATCTACCTTCTCTGAAGTTCCGTAGACAGGATTCTCGGAAACCCTTATGTGGAAGAAGTTGTGGCCTCCCCTTATCCTCGACTCGTAGTCCTGTGAAGCATGCACATGCATGTTCCCTCTTGCCAAGGTCTTGGCCAAGATGTATCCGATGGTTTGAATGCCTTGCCCCGCTTCACCACCCACTCGAAAGTTAAATTCAACCATGTTTTCGAAGTGTTTCTTTGGGGTATATAAGTAATAATGAGTTAAAGTAGACTTTTGAAGTTTTAGAATGTCACAAAGAATGTCTGGCGAAAAGCATCCTAACTATATGAGAGTATCACGAATAAAAGTTAAATCGGCCGGTCTTTGGCTGGGTGTGGCCTAGGCCCTTGTAAAGACCTTTACATCCTACAGCATGGCTTCTATCTTATTTTTCTGAAGCTGGCTTCTGCAGATAGAACTCCGGTTCACATAAGGGGCACATGTCATATATGGTGCCGTCGGTCCCTCGAAGCGGGCACTCTCTGCTACCGTACTTTTGGCACAGGAGCCTTAGGTTGCTCATCAGACATCAAGTTTAGATGATAAAAGCATCTCTAATAAATTCTTTCATTAACTTTTCGAACAGAGTAGTTGATGCGCTACTTCATAAGGCATCTCTTCGATTCAGTAACTTTTCTTCTCTTTCAATGCCTTCTTCTAGAAGGTTCTACCTCTTTACGTTAGTTTATGTGAAGGGTCGTTCGATCTACCAAGGTTTAAATTTTTGAAGTATACAAAATCTAAGTTGGGGAGATTGTAATTAAAGAAGCCATGTTCTACGAGAAACTCGGAGGAGACCTTGTCCAATGTCATCTATGTAGCCACCACTGTAGAATCAATAAGGGCAAAAGAGGTATCTGCGGCGTACGCGAGAACATCGACGGAACTCTGTACTCACTGGTTTACGGCAAACTTATAGCAAGCTCCGTTGACCCCATCGAAAAGAAGCCTTTATTTCATTTCCTTCCAGGATCGCGAGCTTATTCCATAGCCACGGTTGGCTGCAATTTTCGTTGTTTAAACTGCCAGAACTTTGACATCTCGCAGATGCCTAAGCCTCAAAAACCTGTTATCGGCGATGATGTAACTCCCAATGAAATTGTCGATACTGCAAAACATTACAATTGTGAGAGTATAGCTTACACCTATACGGAACCTACCATCTTCTTCGAATATGCTTATGAGACGGCTAAATTGGCCAGCAAAGAAGGCATCAGAAACATCTTCGTCACCAACGGATATATAACTGAGGAAGCTCTAAGGGTTATGGCTCCCTACCTAGACGCGGCCAATATCGACCTAAAAAGCTTCAGCGATGAATTCTATAGGAAGATATGTGGAGCCCGCTTAAAACCTGTCTTGGATTCGATAAGGCTACACAAGGAGATGGGGATATGGATCGAGATCACAACCTTGGTTATCCCGTCTCTTAACGACTCTGAAGAAAACTTCAAGAAGATTGCCGAATTCATAAAAGGCCTCGATGAAAGTATCCCTTGGCATGTAACGCAGTTCTATCCGGCTTATAGGCTCTTAGATCTGGCGCCAACGCCTGTAGAAACCCTCGATAGAGCCAAGAAGATAGGGCTAGAGATCGGCTTGAAGCATATCTATCAAGGGAACATTCCTGGAGAAGGAGAAAACACATACTGCCCTAACTGTAGAAGATTACTGATCGAACGGTATGGCTACCGAGTTAATCGGTATGACATTAAAGATTCAAGATGCCCCTACTGTGGTGAAAAGATATATGGAGTTTGGCGACAGTAGATCTAGAAAGGCTCAGTTATCCTACCTCTTCACCTGCTAGAACTTCTTCTCTCCTTTCTAGCATCGATCCAAGTTTTTATGATGTGAAGGCGAGAGTGAAGATTAACGTACGTAGCAGTCTGTAGGATCGTGTGAAGGCCGCCCTTGAATTTCTCAGATTCTACAGACCACGGGCGTTGCGATGATCACTTAGACAATCTTTCAAGCCTTTTGTTTACTTCATCCCAGTTAACGATATTCCAGAAGGCTTCGGTGAATTTGCCTCTTTCGTTCTTGTAATCGATGTAGTATGCATGCTCAAAGACATCTAGAACCATCAAAATTCCGAACGTGGGGTAGATGTTGGTGTTGTGCTTCTCTATCTGCATTATTATCGGTCTATTAATCTGCTTTTGGAAAGTTAGTGCTGCCCATCCAGATCCTTCTACGCTACTAGCAGCTTGTGTGAACTCCTTTTTGAACCTTTCAAGACTCCCAAACTCCTTCTCGATGGTATCGCCCAAAACCCCGCCTGGCTTTCCACCGCCTTTGCCGGTCGGTGCCAAATTGTCCCAGAATAACGAGTGTAGGATATGGCCCCCTATGTTGAAAGATAGCGCCTTTAAAGTAGATTTAACATCCAGATCGATGCCGTCTCTTCGTGCTTTTTTGAGATTCTCAAATATCGCATTTGCACCATTGACATATGATTGGTGATGCTTTTGGTGGTGTATCTTTAACTGTTCTTCGGACATATGTGGCTCCAACTCCTTGTATCCGTAAGGCAGTTTTGGTAGAACGTAATTGGTCGTTTCCAATTTTATTTATCACCTCTTTTGTTCTGTTAGCTCATCTTCTTTTTTTAAGTTTTATCATTTAGGCGTCTGTAGTCAACCATTTCATATAAGAAACGGGTTATCTAATCTAATCTCTTGCTGTATATACGAACTTCCCACTCATTCTTCTTACCACCCAAGCATCAAAATCGAGCGGACTTTCAATCCTTCTAAATGGTGATAATTAATGTAAGAAAGCCGATTAATGGTGCTTCCAAGATGGTATAACGAGATGCTTCTACTTAGTTCTCATGGAAAAGAAGTAAGTCTCTGATTCCTCGTCTTAAGCTCAGATGCTTTATTTCCAGCTTGAGAAAGTTAAGACCTTCTTGGAGCTTTTAGGAGGAGTTAAAACTCATCTAAAGTTTAAAGATTTATCTGACGAATAAGCCTAATGATAGGGAAGCAGGGATGAAACCTGGGCTGATAAGGGAGTTCCTTGACGAGAGGAATGTAATCGCAGTTGTAGGAGTCAGCAGAGACCCCAACAAGTACGGCCACCGAGTCTATAGGGACTTGAAGGAGGCAGGATACAAGGTCTACCCGGTCAACCCGAACGCCGAGGAGATTCTGGGGGAGAGATGCTATCCTGATCTTGGATTCTTGCCTGTGAAGCCCGATGTCGTCGACATCGTGGTTCCCCCGAAGGTCACTGAGGAGATCGTCAAGACCTGCAAGGAGTTAGGTATAACGAAGGTCTGGATGCAACCCGGCTCCGAATCCAAGGGAACCATCAACTTCTGCAAAGAGAACGCCATGGACTGCATTAGCGGGCTTTGTATAATGGTTGAGAGGAGAAGGCTGGATGAGCATCGTTAGTTTACCTTTCCTTGACCTTTACAGCAATTGGTGCGGGGGGTGGGATTTCAACACTAATTTACCGGTAGATTCAAAGGAGATCGAGGGTTAGGGTCTGGTGCGATTTGAATCGAAATGTTCCGGCCTCTAGCGTCAAGAAGTTCGCGAGAATCTTCTGCCCCTGGCTCCGGGCTGTCCTCTGCGCTGCCTGCGGCTTCTTCTTAACCGTTTCTTCCAATCTTCTTCTCTTGGCGTTCGCATCCTGCTTGACTTCTTTCTCGCCGGCAAAGGTTTGGATGGTCTGGGCCCGAACGAGTGGGTTATTTCCCTGATGGATATGTTCGTTCTTGACCTTATTCGTTGTAGGTCTTGCTGTTCTTGCCCTGTCACTAGGGTTATGGCTGTCCCCGTTCCGCCGGCCCTCGCTGTCCTTCCTATCCTGTGAAAGTAGAGTAGCGAGTATCGGGGTACGTCGTAGTTGATTACGTGAGTTACTTGAGGTACGTCTATCCCTCTTGCCGCTACGTCCGTTGCCACCAGCAGAATTCTTCCTCCTTCCCTGAAACGTCTCATGGCTAGGTCTCTCTGCGACTGCCTCAAGTCTCCATGTAAGGACAGCGCAGGGTATCCGTCTCGCTTCAGCCTTTCACCCAGTTTACTCACCATCACTTTGGTGTTGCAGAAGATGATTGACTGCTTTACCTTAAAATGGTCTAGGAGCCAGCGTAAGGTTTCGATCTTCTCCTTCCTCTGCACGTTGATGTAGAACTGGTCTATCCCTTCTAGTCCGAGCTCCTCTTCGCTGAGGAGGATTTTGACAGGGTTCTTCAGATGTCTTTGGGCTAGCTCAATGATTTCAGGGGGCATCGTGGCTGAGAAGAGGCTGGTCTGCCTGTCCCCAGGCGTTTGGGCAAGTATGAACTTCACATCATCCAGGAAGCCCATGTCGAGCATCGTGTCGGCTTCATCGAGCACTACGATTCTAGCAGAGTCGAGGCTGAAGGTCTTTCTTATAAGGTGATCTATCAGCCTGCCCGGTGTCCCAACCACTATGTGAACCAGCCTCTTGAAGATGTTAATCTGCAAAGTTATGCCCTGACCACCGTAGATCGCCGCCACCCTGGCCCCCGAATACTTACCAAACCTCTTTATCTCTCCAGCCACCTGGACCGCCAGTTCTCGGGTCGGCGTAAGCACCAATCCTTGCACCTCTGCTATGCTGGTGTCAATCTTCTTGAGCATAGGCAGAGAGTACGCAGCAGTCTTTCCAGTGCCGCTATGAGCCTGCCCTATTACATCCCTTCCCTCTAAGAGAGGCTGTATGGCTCGAGCCTGTATGGGGAAAAGTTCCCTGAACCCTATTTCATCCACGGCTCTAAGAATCTCTGGACTAAGATGTAGTTCATCAAACTGGTTCATTAGAATATCACCAATTCCTCTGCGGATTCTCCTGCTAGTCTTGCGGAAATGTCTTGTTTAAGGTTTCCTAGAGAAGGCAATGATCCATATTAGCCGGCGCGGTACTCGAATGCCAATCCGGATTATTGCCCTTCGAGGTCACCTGGAATGGGAGAGACAGAACATATTAAGACTGCTATGAAGTGCTGGGTAGAGAATCTGCAGGAACTGGGCTAGAAGCCGGCAGAGTCGGTGGCATCCGATTGGTACAGCAGGAGGGAGATGAAGCCTTGGGAGGTGTTTGTGGTCAGTTTCGTCGCGAGGTCATCAGTCCACAGGAGCTATGTGGGACTCAGCCTGGAGCGGTGTTCACTTCATCCCGAACGATGCGCGTTCACTTGGGTATCTAGGCGTTCCGTCTTCATCGAGGCGGGAGCCTTGACTATACTGGAGATTGCCAGAGTTCACTGACGTAGCCTTTTGAGGTAGGCAAAGCTGGCTTCAACCAGTTCGTTTGCAAGCAGCTTTTCATCTGAGCCTTCTGTCTTCAAGGCATTATGCCCATAGTCCCACATACGTTTCGCCAGCTCATACATGCAAATTAGCCCGTATGTCAGCGTGTGATGATTCACAACCTGCTGAGGGTTTGTCCTAAAACGTAGTCAACTTGAGGGCACATTTACTCCTCCGCCACCTCACCTTAGCTCAGGTCATGAATTAGGAGTATGGCGGTGTTCTAGTAGTCTTCAAGGCTTGTCTTCACAGACACATCTGGGCATCACTCCTCAAATACCCCGGTATCTATAGGAAAAGTGTATGTGGCATCGCCGTATAGCCTTCTGTTCAATGAGGGAGCAACAGTAGGGATTGCCCCTTCGGCCTTCAAAGCAGATGCAATTCTTACATACCTTCTCGACGGTCATATTTATCTCCTCATGAGCTTTCGATGTTTCTTCCAGTTAGTTAGATACATTGGACACTTCATCTTATCTCCACATTTCTTGCATTCAGGGCGAATACTCGTCCAATATCTTCTGCATGGAAGATTCGACGGGGGCGGAGCTTTCGAAACCTTTTCTGACAATGTCTTCACGCCGTGTATAATGATTTAGCTAGGTTGCTGGACGAACTATTTCTGCATTGGCAAACCTTTCCCCGACTCGTGTGACTCTGATCTTAACACGCTGTCCAGCCCTCGCCCCAGAGACGAAGATGACGAATCCCTGAATTCTCGCTATACCTTCACCCCTCCTACTCACCTCAGAGACGTCAACCTCATATTCCTTACCTACCTCTACAGGCTTGGGTCTGAAGCCCCCCGGCCGATAACCTCCTCTCCGTTCGTAGCTCAAAAATCTCTCAACATGATTGCGTCAATCGCATATATCAATCTTTTGCAAACATTGTCGGAGTCGTAAATGCAGAAGATTATGACATTGGCTTTCTAGCGGTAGGGCTTCTCCTGTAACTCAGGTTTCATCCCTTTTCTAGTTGCCTCTACGTCAAACTCTATAAATGCGAGGGCGAACTCTTTTAGCTTCTCAAAGAAATCCTTCAATGTAGGCTCGTCAAACCCAGACATTAGAGAGGGGTTTGATAACCACTGTAGCCAACCCCAGCTGCTATGCCCAACCGCATTTACGCATTGAATGCAAGCGTCGACATACTCCAATCGATCCTTGGGAGATAATTTGCTGATCCTCACCCTCGCCTCATTTCTTGCTTGGATCCAATCAGACATAAGTACCACCAAACAAACCGCAAGACTGACTTTTAACCATGCCGGGTTTTGCTTCAGTGGTCTGTGTTCTTTTTGAGAAGATGTTGAGAATCAGTTTCTCCCTATCTATGACTTGCTGTCCTGTAAGCTTTGAAAGGTTGTTCATCTGGGATGATGTCAGCCGTTCATCAACTATGATCGCTTCAGACCCAACTTGATTTGCTATCTCCTTGAGCTCCTCAGCCTTACCAGAGCCGACACCATATTCAGCGTGATTCAAATACTTCTGGGTGACTTTATGGGCAACTAGGTATCCTGCTGCCTCAGCTAGACCAACTGCCTCCTGCTTGGCGAACTCGTCTGGATAAGTGACTACTAGCACCTTCGGCCGACTGCTCATGAATCTATAGAGGATGGTGCGCCTATTTAACGAACAAGCAATACAACCACAACACGCCAGCGCACAGTCCATGTTCTCTATCTGCATTTATAGCGCGATTTGTTTTACCCAAACCAAGTTCTGTCAACTTTGCAGCATGGCGAAATAGGTTAATGGTGATTTTGGGACGAAATAGGAGGTAGAAGATGCATCGTCTTAACCTGTCTATTATCAAGGGAAGGTTCAAACCTTCTGTTTACCGCTCTATACTTGTGGATGGTTGTTCATCCACGAAGACAACTTTTATTCCCAATACTTCGATAAGAGGGGCGAGGAGCTCGAAGTGCAGGTAATCGGTGTGGAAGAATGCGATTTCAATCTAACTTCATATTCAGCCTATCCTTCATCTGGCTGATTACTTTTGACGCCCAATCTGACCGCTGCTTCAGAGTCTTTGCTTCGAGTGTGCCGGCGTTTGGGTTGATGAAGTCGTTGGGAAGAAGTAACCCGTACCTTGGGCTGAGGATCACCGTGTAGCGGTTTCTTCCAGTAGAGTATCTGAACCTCTCTACGAACGATGATGACGCCCAGAACATTTCGACCGCCTTGCAACGATAGTCTCTTTGAGGTAGGCTGTCATCGCCTAAGAGGCCAAGGGACACGCTTCCACCATTACATCATCATTCTGCCCACCACATTCCGAATCGTGTAGATAAGTCCTCAAAACCTTAGCACTGCGGAGCTTTTTACAACACTTTGGACAGAGGCTGTTCAAATTGAGTAATGCCTCTCACCTTCCTTCAAGATCCATAGGTGTTTGAGCCCCTTGATTCTGTTCCTTATCGTGACCTCTGTGACTCCTGCTGCCTCCGCAATATCCTTCTGTGTGACTGTGTGGTCATCTTCACGGGCCATTGTGCTAGCAAGGTAGAGTGCTGATGCTGCGAGACCCATAGGATCCTTGCCAGCAGAAGTCTTGGACTCCTTTACCACATTCAAGATTTCGAATGCCCTCCTCTGGGTCCTCTCAGATAGTTTAGCCCTGCTTGCTATGCGCGATACCCATTTGACTGGATCCACTACGGGGATCGCTAGGCCCAACTCTCTGACTAGAAGGCAGTAATACTTTGCCAAATCCTTCTTCTTCATGTTAACTATCTTGGCAACATCCTTGAGAGTCCTAGGAGTGTTAGTGTTTTGGCATGCCTCATACAACGAAGCAGAGATCATGCCTGAAATTGATCTTCCTCGTACCAAACCTCTCCCAAGAGCCTTGTGGTAGGTGTACGCTGCATGTTCGACCACAAAGTCACTCACGTATAGCTTGTCTGCAAGCCTAGACAGCTCGCTCAACGCTATGCTGAGGTTTCTATCTGATGACTTATGAACCATGCTTGCGCCAAAACATTCTCTCATCTAACCACCGACTCGACCGCCCTTTAACTCTTTGCTCAGGGCTTCTAGCTCCAAGATGATTGGAATCTACCTTCTACATGGCCAGCATAGGGATTAATGAAAACGTTTTCTGACGAGTCGCTAGGTATTCTTTCTTGCCCACAACTAAAGTGCTGGCATCATCATCTCTAAAAGGCTCGTCGCCACGCCTTGCGATGTGACCAAGTCTCTTGATGCACCGTTACCTCACTTCGTCTGGAAGGACTAGAAGCTCTGAGCAAAGGTTTCTTCCAGCGGCATCGATATAGTCGCTTGGCTTGACACTACCTGCCCAGTAGTAGCTAGAGGTTTCGATCAACTTGAAGCCTACCTTTCCGAGAAATTGCGGTCAGGTCGGGAATGCTGGTGTAGAGGCTGATTTGCCTGTCGACTGCTTCGGGGAAGAACTCGAACAGAGGTTTACGCCTCAACTGTTCATGTGATTGGGCCAGAATAACGATCTTACCATCATATTTAAGCGCTCTGTAGCATTCAGCAGCAACTTACACAGCGATGGTTCCTACAAACATTCTTCAAAGACAGTGCCTCCAATCCTAAACAGTCACACAGAAGAGTGAACGTGGACTTTTCAAACTACCTTATCTTGCTTACGATCATGCTCTTTAGACCCTTCGTGATATGATACGTGTGGCAATGTGCTGTCTCCTCCGTGCGTTTCTGATCGTCAGCCTCCCTCTCGGTCTTTGAAGACAGCAAAATCAAATTTCGGTTTTCTTTGGCAGACAACGCTTCTTAATTGCAGATTAGAGGCCGAATCGTTAGGCTACTAGCGTCTTCTTCGCCCTCTCTGCTGGCTGGCTATTTGAGCGCATACAGGGCATTCGAAACCATCTCCAACGGCCTTCATGCGCACTTTGTGTTTTGGGCATATCGGATATTCTTCTTTCACGCTATTTGTTGATTGACTGTAGCTTATTACTCTTTACTAGCGGATGCCTTCTCTGATAATTATCTTTGACATCCTTCTTCTAAACCAGTCGACTGAGCGGCTTGATTCGGATACGGTTATATGAATACTTATCTCTTTATGATGCGGGTGAGTGATGGTTCGTTCAAGAGATGATATGTGGTTTAAAGCTGGAATCGCCCAACTGATATTAATGAAGCAGCCTGAACGTGCATTAGAGCTTCTGAGTAAGCTCTATCAAATTGAAGTGCCGAAGTTGACCGTCGGCTTAGTGAAGGGAAGGTCAAAGGCTGCTGCGGTCTATGTCTCAAGAAGGAAGATGATATATGCTTCACATAGGGATGGTCTTTTCAATCCTGCAGTGATTCTTCATGAGTTCTACCATCATCTCAGAACTCGGTCTGGTAAGCATAGAGGCACCGAAAAACACGCTGACCTTTTTGCATGGGAGTATTAGATGCTTATGTCAAGGCACTCCTTTTATGCTAATGCATCCCCCATCAAAGCAAATGCGCCAAGACATGTTCATCAAACTTGGGAAGACTTCGGACATAGGAGATTTCCTCGAGAAGACCGTCGCCGGTAACCTTCAAAGCAGGGGGTTTGAAGTGAAGATTTCTCAGAGGGGATGTGATATTGTTGCTGAGAAAGATGGTTCCCAAGTCATAATCGAATGCAAGATGAACATTAGGCGAAGAAATTGGTTTCAAATCTTGGGGCAAAGAGAGTATAAGCAGGAGCTGAAGCCTCATCTCACAATTCTCCTCTCAGGCAATATGCGAATATTCGCCCCTCTTTGGAATGCCTGTGAGAAAGAGGGCATAAGCATCCATCCCTGCTGGTCAATCTACCATGATGCTTTTCCATACATTAGGTACGATCCTAAAACAGAAAGGATTTTCGAGATTATGTAAGAGAAAAACTGGAGATGATGTGTGAACTTTTCAACTATGCGTGCATGCTCAGAGGGTGTAGTTTATCATATCTGATTCAAGCTTGGGCGCGTCTCTTTATCCAGACTTCATCCAACACCGCTCTGACCTCTTTCTTGTTCTGCAAGCTCTGCACTAGTATCAAGAGTGCTTATTTATATATAGCCATAACAACTACCGTACGAAAACTTGTAAGAAGTAAAGAATCCGATGCTTCTTTCATGCTAAATTCAACATCATAAGGTAACTTCTAACTTAACACTACCGATGTCTGAACCTATCCTAGGTCATGAAAGACAAACATTTTTGCCGGTAAACATGTGTTCAAATTTAAGTCTCCACCCACAATATTTCAAAACTGCCTTATTTAGCCAAAATAGCCTCAGAATAAGCCCAAAATCAAAGTGCGGGGGGTGGGATTCGAACCCACGAACCCCTGAGGGACGAGGTTCTGAGCCTCGCGCCTTTGACCATGCTTGGCGACCCCCGCAAGTTATGTATTATGAGATTAGACCCCAAATTAAACTTAATTGGATTTATATGGATCCCCGACATCCCATGCTACTGATTCAAGGAATCGATTGGTAAATTATGTTTTCAACAATACATTCATTTAGGTGCAGGCAAATTTATTGCCGGGGTGCCTGAGTGGCCGAAAGGGCCGGTCTCGAGGCTTCAATGCTAGAAAACCGGTGACCCCTACGGGTCTCATGGGTTCGAATCCCATCCCCGGCGTTATCCCAAATGTCAAACTCCCTTTTTTATTATAGAGAAAAAAGGATGGACATACACAAACGCGCCCGCAAACTGCAAAGAGCCCTACAAAGGCTAGATGCATCCAGTATAAGCGAGGGGAATAAAGATACAATCAAGCAGTTCGAATGTTATCTTACTCAGGAAGAATACTCAGCAGGGAGACGTCAAAAATACGTCGAACAACTAACTAAGATTGCTAGTTGGCTTGACAAACCGTTCAAAGTTGCGTCAAAACCGGATATAATCGATATTATGGTAAAGGTTGGGGAACAGGGCTACAAAGAGTGGACAAAACACGACTACAAAGTCACTCTAAAAGTCTTCTTCAAGTGGCTCAGGTTCGGTTCAATCGAGAATGATGAATATCCTGAGGAAGTGAAATGGATAAAGTCGCGTATGAAAAACAGTTCAAGAAAGTTACCTGAAGAGATTCTTACTGAAGATGAAGTGCAGAGAATGGCAGAAGCATGTACCAACTCAAGGGATAAAGCCTTCATACTTGTCTTGTATGACTGTGGCGGCAGGATCGGAGAGATTCTTTCTCTGAAAATAAAAGACGTAACCTTTGATCGATATGGTGCTGTCCTTATCCTAGATGGAAAGACGGGAATGAGAAGGGTGAGGATAATTGCATCTGCACCAGCCTTGTCTCATTGGCTATCAGACCATCCCTTAAAGAACACTTCAGACGCACCCTTGTGGACCATGTTCACCGAAAGAGAAAAGATCAAGCCAGTCAGCTACGCGGCTATGAGAAAAGTCATACTGGAAGCAACAAGGAATGCAGAGCCCCCAATCAAGAAGAGAGTGCATCCCCACTTGTTCAGGCACAGCAGG
>JACGUG010000029.1 GCA_024256285.1 archaeon | reverse complement strand
TTTACATTCTATGACCTTTTTTTCTATGGCGAGGACCATTCTTAATTTCTATCAATTAACGATATTGGCTGTATTTCTAATTTTCTTTTAGTAAATTTTATTAAATTCAAAATGTCCCCGATCTTTAGTCGATTCAAAACATCTCCAATTTTCCTTTAATAAATTAAAACATCTCCAATTTTCCTTTCATTAAATTAAAATTTAAAATCTTCGATCTTCTTTTGGTAAAACTGGTTTGACCTAAAATTTATGCTGTAGAGTAATGAGTTAAGATCGTGGACCCACAGACCTTACATCTCTTAACATCTATTGGATGTTTGGCCCCACAATTCTTGCACATTACCATCCGTTTGTTAAGCTTGAAGTAGTCGAGTTCCTCGATAGCTTTTAAAATTGTCTTCTCAACGACATCCGCCTTAGCATTGGACGGGATGTTTATAACTATCGAAAAACCACCGTTCAAGTTTTTGGATAAGTAGTTCAATTCATCGACAAGGTCCGCATTATAAAGGTCTACTTCTTGGATGTATGGGGTTTGTGAGTAGGCGTTTTTTTCACCCTTTGAGATTACAATAGATTTGCCGTACTTCTCTACATCTAGCGCATAAAAACGCTCTGCTCCATCGCTCTGTAGAATCCCTATGCCGATGTTCTTTTCAATCTGTCCAATATTTTCATCAGTAAATTTTATGGCTGTTTTTACTACCTTTTCAGTTATTGTCCTCTTGTCCAATTTTGCAGTTTCTTCATCGGTTAGATTCAAGAGCGCTTCATCTAATCCTACGAGGTTTATCACAGCAGGCATGTAATCGACGGATATTATGCTCGGATTTTGTGCTAGTGTTGGTAAAAGCCCCTTACTTATGGCTTCTCCAACTATCTTCCTTCTAGTAGATAAAGCGCTAATCGCCAATTGAAGGAGCATGGCTAGCTTTGCCCTGAAGTACGCCTCATCTCTGTTGGACTCATAGGAGAGTCTTGGAAGGTTCAGTGATAAAGAGTGAATTGCACTGAAGCCATCGAGCTTACGTTCAGTGGACGGAACGCCCTTCTTTAAACCGCTATAGGCTTGAATCGAATCGGGCTGGGTCGATATCGAGATGCACCCACCTGAATCTAAGATGGATACTACATGTTTTACCAGCTCGATGTCTTTGCTTCGATCCAAAAAAACCATCAACTTGATCTGTGGAAACAGAGTGTTGTTAGCGTAGTCTTTGTAAGCCTCAAGGGTGGCAAGCATGGTCTTATCGATCGATTCTGCCTCTAAATTGCTAAGGGAATGAGGATTGATCTGTATCGATACATTGGGTTTGTTGTAAGAGTTGGTCAAGATAGAAGAGATGGATAGAAAAGCTCTAAGGATTGCTCCCTTAAGCTCTTTGTGACTCTTCCCCTTGGCATATCTTACTATATAAGCCAAAAAATTCTCGTAGACGATTTCGGATGTTGTTTCTAGACTCAAAAGAGATGTCAAGACCGTCAGTTCAACAATAACTTCTTCTATATCGTTAGGAGGGCCGAACCTAGGAGTTGAAATCAATCCCCCTCCCAAGTGGATATAATTGTAATGCAAGGATGTGAGGTCTATGAAGAGGGTATCGGGCATCAGCCCCCAACAACCTATGTTCGATAGATGAATATCTCCCGATAGATAGGCATCAGATATATCTCGGGGAAGTTGAGTCAGGAGGAGGTATTCTGAGAAGACTGCTTTGACTGTCTTACCTATGATTGCGCTAATCCCTTCCTTCGTCTTACTAGCCTCAGTAATCAGTGTCATCACATCGAATGTTGGTAAGCCCAATCGAGTCAATTTATGCCTGTACTCTTCATAACCATGCTCTATGAGTAATGCGTTTACCATCTCCCTTATCAAAGGGGCTGTAAGGTAAACTGTCTGAAATTTGGAGAGTCTTGCCTCTACTTCGTTGGCTATCCTATGAGCCAACTCTACAGGCATACCAGCTTCTCTGATGAGGGAACGGAGGATTTTATCGGGGTTGAACTCCTCCATAGTCTGCCTTGATGTCCTCACATAGAACTTTCCGCTGTTTAGCATAGACTGCTCTTCGATCTGCCTTGTAAGGTTCAGTACCAATCTACCAAGGCTTGAAATAGCATATTTCCTCTCAGTTCTGTTCAAGGAAACCAGTGCTTGTTTCACGAGTTTACGCAAATGGTAGGCGAACTTCCCCGACTCTTTTTTGGATTTGAAGCCGGCAAGGGTTTTAAGGTCGGAGTAGCTCAAAGGTCCCTTGGCATTCAGAATTCTTAGAATCTCCAATCTGTTGGGAGAGGCTATAGCCGAATATATACTCTTCACCCTTTGTGATGTAGGCGCCATCTACAAAAGAAGATATTTAGAAAGGTATTTTAGTCTTATGAAAAATTATGTGATCATATGGAGTTGAAAGACAAAGGCGCAGATTCGTCAAGAGTTTCGACCAAGTTCTATTCATCCTTGAAGCTTCAGGAAGTAAGGCAGGTTTTTGTGAGAAGAGTTTAAGCAGGTGAGAGTTGCCGATGAACATCATCGATCTAGCCAAGGAACATATCAAGAATCTAAGACCATGTGTACATGGTGGCGAGGTTTGGCAGTTGAGTTCCTACAACCCAGATAAAAAAGATATTCTGGATTTCAGCGCCAATGTCAACCCACTGGGTCCTTCTCCAAAGGTGATCGAAGCTATCAAGGAAAGTCTCTGGAAGATTCCCTTTTACCCAGACTCTAACTGTACTTCACTTAAAGAAGCAATCTCGGAATATATAGGTGGGATAAGTTCTGAAAACTTGATTGTAGGAAACGGTTCGACGGAGCTCATCTACATGTTTGCAGAAGTTTTCATAAAATATGGCGAAAAGGCTTTAATCCCAGCGCCAACATTTGGGGAGTATGAGACAGCTGTAAAGAAAGCTGGTGGCAGACCTGAGCATCTGCCCTTAACCAATGGCTTTAAGATCGATACTGAAGTTCTCATTGGAAAGATCCCTGATGCGAAAGTTATCTTCTTGTGTAATCCAAACAACCCGACGAGCCTATCGATAGCGCCTGAAGATTTATCCCGAATAATCAATGAGACAACGAAGGAAGACATGCTCATCTTCATAGATGAAGACTTCATGGATTTTGTTCCTAAAGAAAAACGCTCTTCTCAGGTAGGGGAGATAAGATCTCATCCAAACTTGTTCATCCTCAAATCCTTCACAAAATTCTTTGGGCTCACTGGTCTAAGAATAGGCTACGGGATAGGCGATAGAGAAACGATTGATGTATTATCTAGAGCAAAGATGCCTTGGAATATCAACTGCTTGGCTGAAATTGCAGCGATAACTGCTCTAGAAGATCTGGAGTTCTCAGAGAAGACCTATAGATTGATCGAGGAAGAGAGGAAGTTTTTACTTGAGGAGTTGAGAAAAATTAGAGGCTTCGATGTATTACCGCCTGATGCAAATTTCTTTTTGATAAATATAGAGAAGACGGGGTTGAAGGCAGATGAGCTCAAGCATGACCTATTGAAGTTCGGCATACTGATTCGAGACTGTAGTTCCTTCGAAGGGCTTGATGACCGTTATGTCAGAGTTGCTATTAGAACAAGAAAGGAGAACGAGTATCTGGTGGAGGCTTTAAGAAAGGTATGCCCATGAAACGAAAGACCGGATCGAGAAAGTCCAAGGCTCTGATGGTTCAAGGCACTTCATCCTACTGTGGTAAGAGTCTACTTGTAGCTGCCTTCTGTAGGATCTTTGTAGATGCTGGATATAGGGTTGCGCCCTTTAAAGCTCAAAATATGTCCTTGAATTCCTTCGTTACAGAGAATGGAGAAGAGGTTGCCCGTGCTCAAGCTCTTCAAGCCTTTGCTGCTGGTATAGAACCCACATCGGATATGAACCCGATTCTTTTGAAGCCGAAAGGCGATACGACCTCACAAGTAATTCTTTACGGCAAGCCTTACAAGGATATGAGTTCAAAAGATTACTATTCAAACTTTGCCTTGAATGAAGGGCTAAAGAGCGTAAAAGATTCTTTGAAAAGGCTCATGTCCAGATTCGATATCGTATTTATCGAGGGAGCTGGTAGTCCAGCAGAGATAAACATCTACGACACAGATATAGTGAATATGCGCACCGCTGAATTGGCTGATGCACCCGTACTTCTTATTTCAGATATAGACCGTGGAGGCGTATTTGCTAGCTTAGTAGGGACTTTAAAACTTCTCAGACCTGAGCATCAAGAGCTCGTCAAAGGCTTCGTAATAAACAAGTTCAGAGGTCAGTTAAGTGTGCTGGAACCAGGGTTGGCGCAGTTAAAAGAGATTACTGGCAAACCCGTCTTGGGGGTGGTGCCTTTCATTCAGGACCTGATGCTACCCGATGAGGACTCCATGTCCCTTGAGAAAGTTGCCCAGATAGAGGGGGGTAAAGTGATCGTAACTGTAGTTCGACTCCCGAGAATCTCCAACTTTACAGACTTCGATCCCTTAGAGTCAGAGCCTTCAGTAATAGTTCGTTATGTCAGATCTATGGAAGAGCTCGGCATGCCGGATGCTATAATCATACCTGGCACAAAGAATACGATTCAAGACCTGCTATGGTTGAAGGAGAATGGGTTGGCGGATGAGATAGTTCGATTGGCAAAGAAAGGAGTCCCTGTTCTTGGCATATGTGGAGGTTACCAGATGATCGGAAAGAGCATCTTAGATAAAAAGGGGATAGAGGGAGGTACTCCGGGGGAGTTTAAAGGGCTAGGGCTTCTCGATGTAGTAACCGAGTTCTCAAGATACGATAAGATGACGGAAAGGGTCGTTGCCCAGGTAATTGGGGATAGCCTGATGCTACGCTCAGGAAGGGGAGGGGCCGTCATAGGGTACGAAATTCACATGGGAAAAACCTCCTTAGGCAAAGATGTTAGGCCAGCCTTTAGGGTAATTCGGCGTGGGAGTAAGGAGGCCGATGATTTCGATGGCGCAGTCGATGGCAGTGGCTCGATCTTAGGGACCTACATTCACGGGATCTTCGATGAACTGCCCGTAAGGAGGTGTCTTGTCGAATTTCTGATGGAGAAAAGGGGGATGAAGCCCACAGAGGAGGCTGTAAGAGATGTCAGATCAGAATGGGAGAAGAGCTTAAGGCAACTCGCTGAGATCGTAAAGACCAGTCTTGATATGGATAAAGTGTGCGAGATCGTAGATCTGCCTTCGATCAAAAGCTGAGGAATTTTGCTCCAGAATCTGCCTTTTATAACCGAATCCGTAATCATCTTACTCTTGGCACTTGTAATCGATTTAATATTCGGTGAGCCGCCAGAAGAGCTTCACCCAACAGTATGGATGGGAAAGACGACAGAATTTCTGAAGTCGAGATTGAGGAGCAACAATCCCAAGATCGAAAAGATAAACGGTATAATACTCGGTCTGACTGTAATCTTAATCTTCGCCCTATCCACGTATATCGTACTTAACCTTATGAGGCATTATCTTAACATCGTACTGTACATAATATTGGCAAGCGTTCTTCTAAAGACAGCATTCGCCGTAAAATGTATGGGCCAACTATCGATGCCTATAGGTGAAGCCATAGAGATAGGCAAGATAGAAGAAGCCAAGAATAGATTGAGGAGAATCGTAAGAAGAGACCCTACAAAGTTCGATGACCAGAAGATCCTTTCAGCGACTGTAGAATGTGTGGTTGAAAGCACGGTTGATGGGATAACTTCCCCCCTCTTCTACTACAGTATTTTAGGAGTTCCTTTGGCTATGGCCTACAGAGCGATAAACACTTTAGACTCTACGGTAGGTTATAGGGATGAAGAGCATGTGAATATAGGATGGTTCTCAGCAAGAATGGATACCGTAGCCAACTACATCCCAGCACGTATAACTTCTATCTTGATGGTTTTATCGGCATGGCTATTGCATGAAGACTGGAGAGGTGCATGGAAGATTTTGAAGAGAGATAGGAATAAGACCGAGAGCCTGAATGCAGGTTGGACTATGTCGACCGTTGCAGGCGTATTCAACGTTCAATTGGAGAAGCCTGGCTTTTACATCTTAGGAGACCGTGTAAATCCCTTGACTCCCAAGCACATCCCAAGGGCTCTGAGGATCATGAAGTTGACAACTCTTTTATTCGTAATGATTGTAGTTCTGCCCCTCATCATACTGATGGGAGGGTTTTTAGGGCCGATCTTGCTATAAGGTTAAGAGAACCATAACGCATTAAAGATCGGACATAGGATGTTCTGACCAGAAGTGCTATCAAAATGAGATTGGATTTAAAGATAGATGGAGCCGAGTGCGAAGTTCAGAAGGATACTTTAGTGATAAAGTTCGGTGAGCCTGTAAAGGTCTTAAGTTCAGCAGTCTTGAACGGTGGCCTCTGCAAAGCTAGAGTGATAATAAACCACCATATCCCCAAAAGTTTTGACCATCACGACCCCCCAAGAGTACTAAGAGGTGTAGCCGATGATCTGAACCTGCCCGATGATACTGTAGGGCTTATGACAGCTGTCGAAATTCACAATGTAGCCATGAAGACTGAGAGAACCAAGGATCTGAATGTCTGCGCCTTGGTTACAGCGGGCTTATCCTATCCAGCCACAGCGGGCGACGAGATGATAGAATCTACCGAGAAGGGCACGATCAACATAATACTTTTGATCAATAGGAACCTGACAGAGGGTTGTATGGTCAACTGCATCCAGACAGCTGTAGAGGCAAAGACCGTTGCCTTAAGGGAACTGGACATCAGAAGCCGATTTTCGAACAGTACTGCAAGTGGGTCTACATCAGATGCGATTATGGTGGCATCTACGGGGGTTGGTGAACCCATCAAATACGCTGGCACTGGAACAGAGATAGGCATTATTATAGGCAAGGCTGTCAAAGAAGCAACAAAAGAGGCTATTCGGAAGCATGATGGAACTATGCCAGAGAGGTCCATTATAGACAGATTGAGGGAGAGGGGGATAAAGATCGATGATATGATCGATGCTGGTCTAGAGTTGTTTATACCATCCCATGAAATAGAGAGCCGAGAGAAGGCTTCAAAGTTATTGAGAGAGGGGCTTGTCAGAGCGTTATCAGATATCAACATCTCTGCTCTGATGTTGGCAGCCCTCAGGTTACAGGAAGAGGGAGAGGTTGGGTCGATACCTAACTTGCCTAAAGAAGATTTCTTGGAAGACCCTGTATCCCTGGTAGCTGATGAAAGCATAGGGATGGCTATAGCCAACTACATAGCAGGGACTTGGGGCTTTTACAACTTCCTCTACTTTGAGAGGAAGAAGCCTGGAATGATAAAGAAGCTAGGCCCTTTTCTTGACGATGCCATAGGTGCCTTGGTAGCTGGAGTCCTTTCCAATATTTATACAAGATCAAGAGAAAAGTGAGGTCTGTGGGGATCATCGATGGATTGAAGAGCGTAATCGCCTTCCTTACAGTGATACCCGTAGGGGATGGCCATTCGCTCGAAGATATGGGGAGGTATATGCCCCTCTTCCCTCTTGTAGGCTCGATTATAGGGCTCTCCAGTGGGATATTTGCTTGGTCTCTTCTACACTTCCTTCCCAGCATCATAGTTGGGATACTGACCTTGGGCTTCATCCTTCTGATAACCGGCATTCACCATACAGATGGACTGCTCGACTTTGGGGATGGTATAATGTACCGAGGCCCGCCTGAGAAGAAGGTCGAAGTTATGCATGACAAGCAGACTGGAGCAGGTGGCTTAGCTTTTGGACTGATATTTTTGATGGCAACTGCCTTTAGTATAGGTCTCTTGAGTATCGATGAGGTCATTCAGAGCTTGGTTGTAGCTGAAGTCTCTGCAAAGCTTGCCATGGTGACTATAGCTTGGGCTGGAAGGTCTGCCCATAAAGGTCTGGGCACTTACTGTATCGATGCCATGCATGGTAGTCATAGATTCCTCCGATTGATGATACCCCTGATCATATGCTCTGGCATAGCCCTGCCTCTGATGAGAATCGTTGGGCTGGTTGTGATAATTTCAGCAGTAGTCTTAAGCCTGTTCATGGTATGGGTTTCCAATAGACATTTTAATGGCATAACTGGAGACGTCTTTGGGGCTGTCAATGAGATTACACGCATGGCCTCTCTGATATTGATTTTGGCGATGGTTGGATGGGTATAACTGCGTTGGTAATGGCTGGTGGAAGAGGGACACGTATAAGAATTCGGGGGGAGAAGCCCTTATTGAAGATAGGTGGTAAGCCCCTCATAGAGCACGTCATAGATGCACTAAAAAGAGCGGATGAAGTAGACAGGATAGTCGTTGCCGTCAGCAAGCATGCACCCCAAACAGCCAAGAAGGCAAGGGAGCTTTCGGTCGAGGCAATAGCGACATCCGGTGAGGGCTACATATTGGATGTACGTGAGGCTGTAAAGAGGTTGAAGTTGAGCTACGTCTTAACAGTTTCAGCAGACCTACCCCTTATAACTGGAGAAGTCATCGACAAAGTGATAAAGCACTACATGAGTTGTGGCAAGTCTGTCTTGGCTGTTATGGTGCCTGCAGAGAGGTTCGAGAATTTGGGGTTGAGCATGGATCTGATCCTTGATGAGGATGGTAGACGTCTGGTTCCTGCAGGGGTCAACGTTTTGGATGGCAACAAAGTCTATAGGGAGGAGTTCGAAAAAGAGCTCGATCAAGAGTTGCTTATAATAGATAGTGAAGAATTCGTGAACGTCAACACGCCTCAAGACCTTAGGATAACGGAGCAACTATTCAGCTCAAGACTATCGAGGAACAGACCCTTTGAAGCATTGCAAGACTAACCAATGGGTTTACATAAGGTTTTAAAGATGGACTGAAATCTTATCAGATACGATGTACGGGATTCCGACCCCCTTCAGAATTCTAGAGAGCGTCCCTGAGGAGTATAAAGAAGAAGACTTGGTGATAAAGAACTTCTCATTGGTCAAGCTCATGGTATTTGATCTGGGTGGCGTTGCAGATTTTAAATTGGATTCTATGAAAATCTGTGAGTTTATGGTGCATACTGGTCTTGCTGTCGCGAGTGAAGCTCCTGACGATATTCATGGAAAGGAGGAATACTTGGCAAGAAGGCTGAATATAATAGGCGAAGAGGTCAAGACGCTCTGGAGAAGCCTCAAAGAAGAAGATAGCAAAAAGGCCGATATGAAGATAATGAACTATCTTGAAGGGATCCCCCAGATCAAAGTGAGGGAGTTCGAAAAGAAATACACTGCTCTAACTTCTTTGCTCAATATGTACTTAACTTGGGACAGAGATCAGATTCCAGACTATGCTAAAAGAGGGATGTTCTCACGGGCAATACTCTATCCAATTTTGATCAAGTTCGAACCTATGGATAAGTTTAGAGCAGTTAGGATCGTGGTCTCTGTCTACAAAAGTGGGGTGGGTTGCATAGGCTTCTGGCTCTTCCCAGCCGATCAAGAGTTAAAGGTAGACGAGATAACAGATTTGGTTAGACCAGCAAGCGAGATCGAGGTGGACATCGCCTTACCTATAAACTTAGGAGAGGCGATAAAGGTTGACAGATTGGATGATTTAATAGAAGAGGCAAAGAAGTATGTAAAGATAGATTTTAAAAGAAAGGAGGAATTGGACAAGGAAGCGAACCGGAACAAGATAGCTAAAGAATTTGATATGACGTATACATGCTACCACTGCAACTTCTTCGATCTATCGACGATCTATAAATTCTTGGTTCATGCCCTCTATCTTGACTATCTGGGTAAAAAGAGAAACCCTGAAAACTTCAACCTCCTTGAGAAGACAAGCCCATATCAACGTAATCTGCTCATCCTTTATGAATTCTCAAAAGATGTCAAGAATCCTTTTGAAGAAATAGTCAAGAATCATCCAAGACAGATTCTAGCCCTGATAGCCAACGATAAAGAATTTAAGACAAGAACGTCATCGATTGTTCGTAACGATCTAGTCGATCTCTCTCCAAGTCTAGAACTAAGTCGGTTCTTTTCACCAAATGCTATACTCTTGATCTGTTCGAGTAAGATTTGGGAGGATATAAAGGAGAGTAGCAAAAATAAACTCATGGCCCCCAGACTCGATGAGATTTCGAAAAATTTCATAAATTTTGAAATCTTGTATCATTTGAGGATGCTTACAGAGATCTACGACTCCTTCTTGATAGAACTATTGGACAAGGAGGAGGTTTGCATCGATGAACTCGTCAATGCTGAGAAGATGGTAACTTATGGTTTAGAGGAGGCCAAGTCTTTAATTCGCACGGTACTCTATCCTACAAGAAACTTCTGGTCTTTTGCTGAAGAGAAGTTAGGAATCAAGGAGTTGAATAAAGCCCTTGAGAAAAGACTTTCGATGGTGAGAAGAAGTATCGCTAAAAAAAGATACGATGAATATCTGAAGACACAGATCGATTTGGTGAACAAGATGGAGAAGGGGGGGAAGTCTACTGAGGTATCGGTGAGCGAAATATCAAAGATTGGGGAAAGGATGAAGGATTTCATCTTCTTCATCGCTGCCCTGACCTTCGTCTCGATATTAAATCAAGTGATACTAGGCGATTGGCGTATCGCCCTTGTGATATTCATTCTAGTTCCCTTTGTCTGGCTCCTCCTCCTTCATAGAGAAAGCGTTTCGAAATTTTTGTCGAAATTGAGATGAAAGCTCAAATCATAATGGTTACTTTGGTAAATTCGCCGATTAATTAGATTAAAGTAAGGCGCCGGCACCGTTGCTTCGCAAGGGCTCTCGCACCTAACTAACACAACGGCGACAACGGGTTTGACTTCTCCCCCTCCTAAGAGTCTGGGTTCGGAATGAGACCAGGTCGGACCCCGTTGCTATGGCCGGCTGGATAACAGATACAAAAGGTAGTAAATTAATCTTGCTGTAAACAAGCCATAGGATTAAAATAAATAAGTCTATATCTGACAAGAATTCGGGTTGTAGTAAGTTCAGAATGTCCAAAATCTCTTCAGGAAATTACAAGTTGGTGGGGTTCGATTGTGATGGGGTATTGATCGACGGCCATGCATCTATTTACATTGCTGATAAACTAGGCTTTGGCACGAAGATCAGAGAAGTGTACAAAGATGTGATCATAGGTTTAAGAAATTTCTCCCAGGCTGTTGAAGGGAGTCTGAAGCTATTTATAGGTCTTAAGGAGAGGGATATATCTTCCATATTAAATTCGATCCCTTTGATGGTAGGTGCTGAAGAGACGATCGTTAAATTGAAGAGAGGGGGTCTCATAGTAGGGGCTATTAGCAGTGGTGCTTCTCAATATTTTGTTGACATATTGAAACACCGTCTTAACCTCGACTTCGCCTTAGGCACTGGCGTTAAGATAGAAGATGGCATCTTTACAGGGATAACTCCTCCAATCATAGGTATAAAGAACAAAGATCGTTACTTTGAGAAAGTTGCCAAGGAGTACGGTTGTAATCTATCCGAATGTATCGCTGTAGGGGACGATTTCTCAAACGTATCACTTTTCAAAAAGGTAGGATTTAGCATCGCATTCAATACAGGTTGTTTAAGACGCGAATTACAGATGTTGGACCTTTCGATTAAAGATAAGTTGATTCTGCGCTCGAAGCTCTCTTTGGCTGAACTGAGGGTGAGACATAGCGCTCATGTTGTCATAGATGCTAAAAACCTCACTACCATACTTCCTGTTCTTCTTAAATTAAAATGAAAGAGAGTTTTTATTTAGGTAGCAGATAAACTAGAGTTAGAAAAAGACCAGCTACTTCTAATTTCAATTAAAAGTAGAAATTTACCATTAGGCGATCGTTAGTTTGAAGACACAACTATCGTTTCCTAAAGCTTTGCATTGAATCTCTTTACAATCTATTTTACGTTTAAATGACAAAGAGCAGGCTCCTGTGAGAGCGCCACTTATGGCTCGGCAGACAGGTCTTATAGATTCTATATCCTCACAGAGGAAGCAATCATCTACTTTTATCAGAAAGGTCGTTGGTGAAACTTCTTCGATATCGCAATCCAGTTTATAAGCAACTTGTAAGACCATCTTTACGATCTTCGAAAGATATTTCATATCTATAACAATGCCCGCATCCTTCTCAAGGTTTTTGATATCCTTAAGGGCTTTAATTCGTCCAACCGTCTCATGGAATCTTTCCTCCATTTCGAGTACGTTGTCCAAAGATTCTATGTTAAGCTCCGTTCTATCTCCAAAGAAGATTTTTAGAAACTCAAAGAGGGCTCTCTTTTCTGCTGCATAGACATCGAGTGGAACGGTGCGGAAATCTGAAGACCTTAGAAGGCTCAGAGTCAACTTCAAAGGAAGTTTCAAAGCAAGTTTTGTTTTCCAACCTACTTCTTTCCCTACGTTAAAATCGCTTTCTTCTACGAATTTCTTATCCCCCTTGACGACTCTTATATATCCCATTATGTGCCATCTTGCGATCTTCTCTAAAACTTCATCAAACCTATCATAGAAAAGCATTTTGAGGGAGAACAGGTCCCTCTCCCTTACTTGAGATAGCAGCCAATAATCTCGGTTCGATAGACTGACAGGTACACCGGTACCGACTTCTACCTTTGAGAATGGGAGATCCCTTTTGTAACTTTCAACTCTATTCTCGATCTCATCTGAAGTTATCCTAGGGAGTTTGTCCCTGTACTCCCCTTCCCACTCTATAAGGACTTTAGAGCCTTCGAGCCTGTACCGAAATTCATGGAGATGCCACTCTGGTTTGCAACAACGCATTACAACAAAACTTAAATCAAAACCCTTCCTTTCACGTTTTACCTTGACTTCTATCACACCATTTACGATGGGCATCATCTTTTTCTCTACTTCAGGGAAAGCACCTTTTGGTAAAAGATAAAATTCGACGGTCTTGTTATCTTTAATATGATTGTGCCATGATTCGATAAGACGTAGAAATGCTTCCGAATCGTATCTAATCAAGAAGTCTGGGAAGTATCTATGAATAATGATAGAACCTTTATAGTCACTTCTTAGTCTGTTTACAACCACGCTGGCATCGCTAAGGGATAGTTCACTCATAGCAAGAATCTGACCGTTCGATGTCTCAACTTCACGAGGTACAAGTTCGAAGGGTTTCTTTTTTAGTAGGGCAAGTAACAGGTTCTTCGCTTCCATAAAACTTTCATCGAGTACAAGGATCGATGAGCCATAGTTTATCCTAACCATCTCATCGAAGACCTCATGCCCAGTGTAGAACCTGTCCACTTCCTTCAAACTTTATTGGCTTTTTCGATTAATAAGATTTATAGTCCAGAATTCTATCGAACGTTTTTGGCTTTTTGCTTTTTGATTCATAAATATAATCTAGAATTCTATTAGACTAGATATCTCTGAAGTTTCATTATATCATCTGGTATCGTCCTTTTGATCTTTTCAAAGTTACCCAATGAAGAAGAGAAGAGTTTCATAGTTTCATAGTCCTTATTTCTGATCAGTAACTTTCTAAGGTTAAAGAGCCTGACAAACCTGAAACCTTGAATAAGACCCTGTCTGTCTAAAGTCTTGTCTAAGCCATCTATAGTATCGACCATCTCTACCCCCTTTAAGAAGACCATATCCGCAAGTCTTATCGTGTCCATGAGAATTTGTTCTTCTCCCAACCTTTTAACTATCTCATGTGGGCTTTTATCTTCCAAATCTCCTTGAGAGATGACTCCCCTCTCAAGGGCAAGAATCACTGCGCTATTTATGGAGTTTGTTCTCAAATCTTCATATATATCTTGAACATCGTCGTAGACCAGACTTGATTTGAAGACAAGAGAGTTTCCTATCTTAAGCGGTTTAATGGCTCTGAACAGATCTTTAAAACCTTTGAGCCCACTTTCAAAAAAGCATAAGTCGATGTCCATCCATAAATCCCCAATGCTCTTTTCAGAGATGTAGCTTATGTAATCTCTTATGGAAGGTAGCTTACCTTTTCGGTCGGCCTTATGCTTAAGAGAATCTGCTTGACCCTTGACCCACTTTATGGCATCGTCTAGGTAAGCTCTATGCATCTCAGATGTACACAATCGACACGAACTTACAGCCTCGAAGACCCATGTCTCCATCTTAAAGGCAGAGTTCTCAGCCATCGTTACAATTGGGTCTTGAGCTTTATTCCTGTTAATGTATTCTCCTTTGGTATGAGCAGATAGCCAGTTCCAGAGTGAATCGACTGCTTGAGATACATCATGAGTTTCATCGTTAAGGTTATCCAGCAATTTTATATTGGCCCCGAAGGATGTCTTCGCAAAGATAGCCTTCAAAATTTCCTGAACGTTACACACTTTATATAATAAGGGTAAAGAGGTAATCGTTGCCATATAGGCAGCATAGACCCAGTGCTTTTCTTTCATATAGCCATAGTCGATTATAGAAGGGTAATCGAGGCACTCAGGATCATCGGAGAGATCATACAATTTATACCTATACCTTTCC
>JACGUG010000097.1 GCA_024256285.1 archaeon | reverse complement strand
ATAACCCCTCAACCCCGCTGAAATCCAGCTACCATATACAGGAATAGTAGCAACACCCATCCCCGTCATATCATCTGCAATATCTTCGGCATCCTTAGGTAATTGGCTTCTTGTTATCATACCTATAAGGATTGATGGCACAACAAACGTAAATAGAAGCCTCTTTAACATCTCAAATGTACTTATTTTACCCTTAAACCTAGCCCCAAAAGTATCAAATCTATAATAGTTCCAGTAATTATTCAACTGATTGGTAAACATTGTAAGAGCTTTAGTTAACTCACCAGAACGCCAATATTCAGGTATATCCTTAACATCAAAAAATGGCTGAGTATCCCTTATTACCTTGTCAGCATATCTGGCCGCTTCAGATTCTTTGGTTGGATTCTTTCTCAAATAGTCATCGTAAGCACCCCTCCATATAGATGAAACTGCTACCCTGTCCATAGTGGTAGTTAAAATCATAAAGACATCTCTTGGGGTTATCTTACCAGTGATTCTCTTTGCTATATTCCTACCAACTTTAACTTCTGCCAATTCACGCTCCATTGTCCTTGCGTGAATCTGTGGGGATTTTTCTTTAATTAGATTTAAAGTAGCCTTCGGATTAGATAAGAATGTTGCAAAACCCCTCATAACTGGAGTAACACCAGCCTCCGCCATACCACTAAAGAAAGAGGGAAACTGTTTCATGGCAGTGGTAATATTAAACCCCAATACGGCAGTAACCGCATTGGTTCTAAAGAATCTACCCAACCTCTCACCGGCAGATGTAACCCTTAATGGATCAGCTTGTGCAACCTGCTTCAACCACCTGTTTAGAACTGAGTAACCAGCATCACCGACCCTATTTTTATACGCTGACCTAAAACTCGGCTTATTTATGATTAACTGAATATCCCTTATCACAGGTGCAAAAGCCTTGTAATGGGATGTTAGTGCTAGGTTATTTTCAAATATCTCAAAGGCTTTTAAAGTCACAGGCTGAATAGCCTTATGAGTTCTTTCTTTGGTAAAACCTTTTGATATTCCAGAAGATGCCCATTTAGCTGCATATCTATATATTTCCTCTTTAGCTATAAGGTTAGAGGCGTCTAATTCTGGGTCTGCTCTCCATTCTAATTTTATGGGAAAATACTCTTTTACAGGGGTAAGTGGCTTGCCCTCAATTTGCTGCCTTACCTTGCTTAATTCAGATTGCCTAACTGGATCATTGAAATAGGTTCTTATATATTCAGCTAAAATCTTTTCTTCCGGTGTTAGGCTGTCTATTACTTCTTTTATTAATTCATCTGTAAAATTGTTGCCTAGTTTTAAATGAAGTAAATTATCTGGGTTTAAACTACTAAGATAAACACCGATTTTTTCTTCGGGTGTAAGTGTGACTTCACCAAATTTCTCTTTTGAACTCACCATCTTAGCAAAATCAATCTTATTATCTTTTATAACTTTTTTGAATCCTTCTATTACTCCTATTCTTTCGCTTAAAAATTCAGTCTTTGCTTCATTTATAGGTTCGTAAATCATCCTAGTCAGTGGCCCAGACTCATAATTATCTAGTTCCCTAAAAACTCTTTCTTGGCGGTATGTCCTAGCCAAGAAACCCTGTGCTCTTTCCTTTACACCACCCCATAATCCCCTTTTAAGAGCTTCTGATGTTATGACTTCTTTGGATGGTTCAACCTTGCCAAGTTGTTCCGTTATTTCATCTACAGCTCTATCAACCCTTCTATTAGTTCGAACCTTTAACAATCTATTCTTTAATTTAGCTTGCTGAACAACAAAATTTGCTTCATTATAAAGGGATTCTAGTTCCCTAGGTGTCAGATCTGAAATATTAACCTTTCCGGCCATCTCAATATAGCCTTCTGGTATATCTATCTCCTCACCTTCAGCCTTGATTTTATTAAGATGAGCTAATAATTCCTGCCTCCTGTCAAGTGTTTTTTGTGTTCTAAAATTCAAATCATAAGCTTTGGTGATTTCATCAAATTTAGTTTTATATTCTAAAGGTAAATTCTTTTGTTTCTTTAGACTATTAAACCTATCAATAATACTTCTTATCCCAAAACCTTTAATGATATCCTTACTCATGGTTCCTATAGGAGTATCAAGTAAGGGTTCTAATTCTACATCAATATCCTTACCCGCTAGGGTAATGCCTTCTTCTGTTTGAGGTATTTCTGCACCTAACTCACCCCTAGCAGCTTGAACCGCCTGAACGGTGTTGGGAAGTTTATTTGTTAAATTAGAAATTATATCTGCAATCGGGATGGTTTGACTCGGAACACCAGTAGCAGTCGCGGTAAATTTAGTCAACTGTCCTACAAAATCTTTAGCTACGACATCTGTGGTCTGAGAGATATCTTTTACGACATTCTGTATATTTTGGGCGGTAACATTGAATCTACTAGGGTTTAGTAGAGATTTGACCCCCTCGGTATAGATTTTTGTCTTGGGTATTGTATTTTCACCCCAGAATACGAAAGCATCTTTGGTCTCTTTGGGTATTTCAAAGAACTTATCTACCTTTTGCTGCGCTTGTTCATATTGATTCAGCGAAGTCCTTAGAAGTCTACCGGCTAGTTTATCCCATAGAAGTTTAGCACCCTGCGCTCCGGCAGCCACTATCCCTACAATCCCCGCCGTATCTCCTATCGACAAAGGATAATTCTTGCTAATAGGTCTATTGACAAATTCAACAAGCCTTTTTTCAAAAGCCTCATATGGCCCCAAGCCTTCTGCAAGGTCTCTGGCCTTGATACGAAACTCAGACTCTCCCTCTGGTTTGGCGGGTATAGTATAAGTCTTACCCTCTACAACTTCCGTGGAGGGTTCGTCAGATAACTGAACCTCTGATGGATTTTCATACCATCTCAAAAGTTTATACCTTATATCTTCAGGTATGGACTCGTAGACATCCTTATCCAATCCTACAGGAGAGTGTAAGGCTGCGTCCCAATCCATCATCTGCTGTTCTTCACGGGACTTCTTTAATCTGGCTAATCTTTCGGGAGTGAACTGACTTATACCCAATTCCTCAGTTACTTTACCAGAAACTGGGATTACTTCCTGTTCGGGCCACTTAATATCACTTATAGTCTCAGGAACATTAAACTGTTGATTGTAAAAGTCTGCAAAAGGTGTGGTCTTTCGGCGTGTTTTGGCATAAAAAAGCCCCATAGCAGTATCGTATGAATCTATATAATCTTCAGCTATCTTGCCAAATATTGTATCCTCATCAGGCATTTACAGTTTTCTCCCG
>JACGUG010000096.1 GCA_024256285.1 archaeon | reverse complement strand
TATCAAGTTGATGTTGGATAGACCTAGTCCGATGAAGATGGCCATCCAAAATGCCTCATAAGTGCCTATATAGCCTGGTGGAGCAGGGAGGATGAATGATAACTGGACAAGCATACTTCCAAGTAGGATTACGGTTATAGGAACTTCGTAGTTAAAGGCTTTGAATATCAAGAAGGTCGACAAAGAAGCCATGCCCCATATGACTAGAGTCGAGGTCAAGGTGAAGAGTAGTGCTGAGGAGTTATGGCTTAGGCCTTTTGCCCCGTCTATTATAGACTTTGAAAAATTGATGAATTTCTCTTGCCATTTATATGGCAACTTTGGGATTGCTAAGACGACCCGTTTAATTAGACCAAGCAAACGCCTATCATACTTAGTCCCGAGTAGCAAACCCACCAAGGCTATTACTACAAATATACCGACGATTTTAAGGGAATCCGTAAACCAATTCGGCATGCTGATTTCTTTAGGAATCAAGAAGATCCCTATCAAACCTAATAGTGTTATCCCAAAAAGGTCCAAGACTCTCTCGACAGCGACGGATGACAAGGTCCCAAAGAAGCCGGTCTTCTCCTTCCCATCCATTGCAAAGGCTCTTACAAATTCGCCACCTAGCCGAAGTGGGATGAGCATATTAACCATGAAGCCGACCATGGTTATCCAGAAAGTACTAGAGAGCTTTACAGATTTCTTTATAGGAGTCAGAAGTATCCGCCAGCGCCATGCCCTGATCAAGAAGAATGGCACCATCAATAGAAGGTAATACACGAGCCAGATAGGGGATGATCCTATAATAGCATCGTAAAGTTTCTCAAGATCGACCTGCGACACCATAAAAATCAGAAGGATGAAGCCCAAAAGCATAGATAAGATGATCTTTAACTTCAAAGCTACTTCCGCCCTAAGCCTTTACATATATATAAATATAAGAGTTGGGGAACATGGTTCTATCTGAAGCTTCTGTCAAAGTCTTCATAAACAAGATTACGTTTGATCGGACATCGATTGAGCCGATTTTCCTGCCAATGTAGGTAACTTGGGGAAATCTTCTTTCATCTTCTGTTCAGCCACGGCTGATGCTTCTTCTAGGATCTTTTCGGCATCTTCATTTGCAACCTCAAAGTTCAGTACGAAACCTCCAAGTCGGCCTGCATTCATAACTACATCACTTAGCACACTACTGATCTCTCCCATCTCATATTCTGCTTCTGGCATTACTCTGGACAGCCCTGACTGAACATTTCTTATGCTACCTACCACTGGTGCCAAAGTTACAACTATATCGCCAGTATCTTTTATCGTATTCAATCGAAGCGTTATCTGCTCAAGGACGCTCTTGGTCTGGCTCACCATCTTGGCAGTTTTCCTTACTTCTGCTAACTCGTTTGAGAGAGCAGTGCACATCCTTACATCGTGCTTCTGAACCGCCGTAACCATCTTTTTGAATACAAAGGAGTCTCTTGCCTTCAGCTTTGCCAACTTGGTATCAAGTTTCTTTGCCTGCACTTGAATCTTGAGTCTAGCTTCCTCAACCCTCGTCTTCAATGGTTCTGCTGGTTTTATCATCTCCTTCAATCTCTCACGGCGGCTTTTTGATTCGTCTTTGACCCATTTCTCAGAAAACCGCACAGTAACCTTTCACCCTATGATTCACTTCACATCCTGATTACTTACTATCTGTTATGAAGAGTATTAGACCTACTACTCAACTTACTTTTGTCAGATGAGGATTTAGGAGGTTAGATCATGCCAAGTATAACACATTCACCGATATGGTGGTGCCCCTGAAGGTTCAGGGCTTGGTCGTTCTTCTGGTGTTTTTATCTCTCCTATTAACTTCTCAACCTCCTTTGTCTGCTTATCAAGCCAATTTCTTAGTCTCTTTAATGCTAATGGCGCAAGGGTAACTTCCACTTGAAGTTCACGAGTTGCAGTAGGAGCTGCTATTGGGTCTTCTGCTTGAGTCAGAATATCTGTGTAAAAGCAGATTCTGAAGTCGTAACCATTGAAACCTCCAACAGCTCCAGTGCAGTACACTCTCTTAAATTCGGGTGAATATCTTACCTTAATAGGAATCTGTCTACGTGGGCCCATATCATGCTAAAGCACACAATGTCTATTTAAAATGATCCATTAAAGGAAGATAAGCGACGATTCATGATCAGTAGACCAGAAACTGCTGAGTGCGGTTATCGAAGGAAAGGTAAGACTTAATCAAAGAATGTAACTTTACGGTAGCACTTCAAGCCAGTCGATCATGGTTTTGCCTGAGCTTCAGAGGGGGTTGGTTTTCTTCTTGCTAAGTATACCACTGCTATAAAGACGGTTACTGCGACTATGATGGCCGCTGTTACATAAAAACGAGTGTAAATCAAGAGCTGAGTGTAGTCAGTCCTCCATTCAGCAACCACTGTGTGATGGCCACCCATAAGTATCGTGGCAGTTGGGGTTGTTGCGTTTGAGTCTCCACTCCATTTTATGAATACCTGTTGAACTATCATCCCTACTGGCGTTCCAACAGAGAAGGTTACGTTGGTTCCAAGAGCATACCAGCCCGATCCTTGAGGAGAATCATAAGCCGAGACGACCTTAAGATGGTAAGGAAGCATGTCGACGGCATTCTTCAAGTGAGAAGAGACATTACTCAAATCTGTGCTCACCGCCACAAGATCGCTCTCGATGGAGTCTACAGCTGAGCTAACGTCGGCTCCGCCCTCTAAGGCTTCGGCAAATTTGATGAAGGCTTGATCGATGGTTGTGTTTTTGGATCTTCTGACTATGAGAGGATAGGGGTTCTTTAAGAGGTAGTCATCTGTTAGAGGTTCGAAAGAAGAGATGGCAGAGTTAAGTTCGGCTGCTGCACCTCCTTTATACTCAGGCAAAGAGTTCAAGACCTCAGCAAGATCGGTTGCACTATAGTCAAGTAAGTTCTTTGACAACGTTACGACCCAGACCAATCCTGACGGAATAGATTTTGTAATGGAAATCAATGATGGGATATCATTATCGAGATAGTTCAGCCAAGAAGTCATCATAATCTTGAAGTTGTTCGGTTGCATGTCATCAGCAAAATCCCTATAGAACTTGTAACCAAGGGACCAACCATAAATAGGATCGAAAATCGAGGGATAGATTCCAGTCAAATTCTCTCCTGGAGAGAGCTTGTCACGAGCCCTTTCTATCGTTGCACTTACCAAATCTTCTCCCTCACCGATTTGGGAGAAGGTAAAGGCTAAGAAGTATCTATTTTGCCAAGCCTCTTGAAAGGTTGCTATAGGAATTGCGTATATCCCTTCTCCAT
>JACGUG010000095.1 GCA_024256285.1 archaeon | reverse complement strand
GAATCTCATAAGATGCTGACCACTGGCATAGGTAGCTTTATCGCTCTCTGGCTCTTCACATGGATCATCTACAACACTTTCATCGCTCATCCGATCTAGTCTGTCTTTGTAAAAAGTTGATGAAATCGATCCAAGTCTTAAAATAATCTTTATCAAAATCATCGTTCCATGTGGATGAGAGCCTGCTCTTGAGCAACTTGCGCAACTTCTTCAATTCTTCAAGATCAAGGTCGTTCTCCTTAGAGAAGTTGATGATGCCCTCGATGGCAAACTTAACACCTGGGCCGATGCCAGAACCTTGGCAACCATCCGATGGCTTAAGCAGGCCTCTAGCATCTGAGTATCTTCTTTCTAGAATTAGCTTAAAACACATCTTTATCCTCCCATGATTCTTCTTATCTATACCAACCATTATCGACTATCCCCACTGAGTTTATCTTAAAGTAAGCTGTCGCTCTATCGATCGGTGGCTGAACAAGTCTGGCACTCATACCACGAGGCTCTTTAGACAGGTGCACTCTTATATGGACCCCTTGAGATGCAACGTTCCCCCCTGTCTCCACCTCATGGTATCGATCGTCTTTGATCCTACTTCTGACAGTATTGGTGACTACTACTGCCACACCGTCCCTGAGGGCTAATGAGCATAGGTCGTGCAGATGTTTGGCTAAATTGGATTGCCTGACGATGGCCCTCTCTTCTCCTTGATATTCGAAGATGAAATTGTCTGTCAGTGTATCTATGATGAGCAATCTGACATTAAAGGGAGCAACCTTTAGCCTTTTCGGTACATCTATCTGCTCACGTACACTTCTGGCTTTAACAACCATTATCCTTTCGAATATATCCTCTTTTAATTTCATGTGCTGCGCAATCTCTCTTATCCTCTCAGGTCTAAAAGTTCCTAACGAATCTACAAAGACTGCCCCGCCCTCCTCATCTAAAAGTTGTACAGTCACACAGAGTTGGAAACATATCTGCGTCTTTCCAGTATTGCTGGCGCCGAAGAAGTCTGTTACAAAACCCGTCTTTACGCCACCATTTAACATTCTGTTTAAGGATTTCGATCCTAAGGATATAGTTTCAGTCTTGAACTTTTTGGTAAAGGTTAAATTTTCTATAATATTATCCAGAGCATAATCCAATCTTTAGTTCAATTGTAATTCGCTAAATCATCCTTAAAAAATTAATTGGTAATCCTAAGATCCTTCCTTTAAACATTAACAGACAAATATAAGACATATAGAAGGATTAGAAAGAAAAGAGGGAAAGTTGAGAGTCGGCCTGTCCCCCTCACTCGCCCCTCTCAAACAGCAAGTAATGATTGACATTGTATGACATCGGTCCCGCACCCATGCCAGCCGTTTGATAGGTGTGGAGACGCCAGCCATTCTTCTGCCATTCCTCAATCGTTTTACCGACATCCTTGTGGTGCTTAACTTCCACACATTCATATTCTTTCAACTCTGCCCCACCTTCTCCACAATAAAGAGAAAGTCTACAGTACTGTAGTGAAACGGCTTGGAATCAGTCACATTTGGAATGACTGCCACAACTTCACCTTCTAAACTATTCAAGAACTCCTCTAATTTACTCTCGTCTCTTGTCATTTCGATTTTGAATTTATGAACTTTGTATCTTGATTTCATTTCTTCACCTTAGACGTACTAAGAATTAGCCCCATATAAATTGACCTCGTTACCTTATCAACAAATCTGACCCTTTACTTACATTACCAAAAATCATATCGCCTTTCTCAATTTCCAGTGATCTTGCCTATTTAGAAATTCCTCAAGGCGTTTATAGGAAGTAACGCTAGATCCAACTATGTACTCACCCCCACACCTTAGTTTATGGGCTAGATCCTTAGGAGCCCACTCCAACTCATCATCGTACATCGCCTCAAATCTTTTAAATGATAATTTAAAACTTAAGGTTATGTGTAGTAAAATCTTTAGGAAGACTTTTATTTCAGAACTCATAGAGTGAAAAGGATGGAAACTGAGGGAATCAACAATTGTCCCAAACTATAAAGAAACCTTTGGTAGCCCTTCAAAAGGCTATCAATAAGCGCGTTGTAGTGCGGCTGAAGAGCGATAATGAATATAGAGGCAAGATGTCCAATGTAGATTCATACATGAATGTGATCTTGGAGAATGCAGAGGAATACAACAACGGCACTCTCTTGACCAACTATGGAAAAGTTGTTATACGGGGGAACAACGTCCTTTTCGTCCTGATAGAAGAAAACCTTTAAGCGGGAGATATTATGGAAAAAAGGTCTATCCATGTCGAGCAACTTAGGAACATTGCCATAAAAGATCTTAATGTAGAGATTGTAGAACGTAAAGGTAAGGGGCATCCCGACAGCCTTATAGATGGAGCATCTGAATCCGTTTCTAGAGCGCTATGTGAATACTACAACCAGAAGTATGGGGCCATCCTCCATCATAATGTCGATAAAGGCCTTTTAGTAGGTGGGCAGTCAAACCCTAAATTCGGTGGTGGAGACGTCATCGAACCCATATACGTCATCGTGGCAGGAAGAGTCACCAATTTTGTGGTAAACGATAACAAGATAGAGCCAGTACCTGTGGGAAGACTTGTAATCTCCTCAATAAAGAAATTCTTCAAGTCGAACATGAGGTTTCTCGATCCAGAGAAACATCTCATCGTCGATTACAGAATGAAGCAAGGGTCGGCAGACCTTGCCCATGTATTCAAAAAATCTCGTAACATCCCCTTATCTAACGATACATCTGTAGGTGTCGGTTTTTCACCTTTGACCCCTACAGAAAGGCTTGTGCTGGAAACTGAAAAATTTCTAAATTCTGAGAAGCTAAAGAAAGAGACCCCCGAAGTAGGCGAGGATATCAAGGTCATGGGTTTGAGAAGAGACAAAGAGATCGACCTCACGATTGCTGTAGCTATGGTAAGTAGCCTCATACCTGACAGAAACCACTATATCAGCGTTATAGAAGACGTCGGAAAGAGGATCGAAGATTTCTCATCTAAGATAACAGATATGAGCGTCAAAGTGAAGATCAACCCTGCAGATGATTATGAGAAGAGCGTATTTTACCTTACTGTGACAGGAACATCGGCTGAATCGGGGGACGATGGCAACACAGGGAGGGGTAATAGGTTAAATGGTCTGATCACACCTATGAGGCCATGCTCTATGGAGGCATCTGCTGGGAAGAACCCCATCAACCATACGGGGAAGCTCTTCAATGTACTGGCCCAGAGAACAGCAGATAAGATCTACGACGAAGTGAAAGGTATAAAAGAGGTTTACTTATATATGCTCAGTTGTAT
>JACGUG010000028.1 GCA_024256285.1 archaeon | reverse complement strand
TCCAACGCTTCACCTCCAGACATGAAGATCGTTTGCAGTAGTTACTTTATAAGAATTACCTCAAAAACTTAATATCGTTTCCTCAACCTGCTGAAAGTTGAATTATCCTCAAACCCGATACTTTCTAACATCCAACCTTGCTTTTTGAATGAATGGCGTGATATATCTTAGTAATAATGGAGCAATCGCAATGGTTACTATTAGATTGCCTATAAGCCAGCCTACGAATATACTTGGAACATCGTTCCATGAAGCAATCCCGCCTAGGGCGAGCGTACTTGCACCCCAACCAGCCCCTACCAAATTATTTAGCATCCAACCGAAAATGAGGAAAATTAGAAATCTTTTCTTGTTCTAAGGCCAACATATGCATTAAAGGTCTTGAAAGCCATCAAAGGTATCAAAACCTGCCAGAGATCAGCCAATGACCAGTAGAGATTCACATCGAATGGTATACCCGCGAGCATCCCTGCACCTATGAGACATCCAATATATGCCGCAATTGCTCCCCATGCTCCAAACCATAACGTAAAGGCGATCATAAAGGCAACTGAAAAGTACAACCCAGAAGATCCAGGACCGACCGGACGGGCAATTACACCAAAACGAGCCAAAAGCGAGTTTATTGCAGTAACTATCACTAAGATTACCAGATAAGTATACAGTGACTTTTGTTTCTTACCACTTCCAATGTTCATCTATGCCTCTTCTTACATTACGTATACTTAATTTTATATCTTGTAAATTAAGATAGCTGAAGGATGGGATGTTCAGTTAGTATTGCCAAGTGGCAAGATATCGATAAGGAAATAAATTAAACTTTGAGGATGGATGGAGATAAGCCTCTTCACCCTATTTTTTACCATTAATGAATTTGATTAAGAAGATATCTACAAGAAAAGAGATGAAGTTAGGAAAAAATAAAGGAAAAGCTTATGAACTTATGAATGAAGTTGATAAGCGGCATGAGTAGAAAAAGAAGAGTAGCAATCTGGACATTAGTTGTAGGTCTGGCGATGGTTATTTGCATACCTTTGTTTTCTACAAGTAGCTATGCTGCTACAAGTAGCCATGCTGCTACTGGCTGGGTAGTGGGGGATAATGTTGACGGCTATGGCACCATCCTTCATACTACAGATGGCGGCAATACCTGGATAAGGCAGGGATCTACAGAAGAAGTGCCTAATGTTCCTCTAAGTGGAGTGAGTGCTATTGATGCCAATACCGCTTGGGTAGTTGGAGAGCCTAGCGACGGCTATGGTGTCATTCTCCATACTACAGATGGCGGCAATACATGGGAAAGACAAGGATCTACAGAAGACGTTCCCAACGTCGGTTTATTTGCAGTGAGTGCTATCGATGCTAATACCGCTTGGGTAGTAGGGAATAACGGCACTATCCTTCATACTATAGATGGAGGTAATACATGGATCCAGCAGAAGGGAGGTACAGTACCTGTTGTTCTTTTACAGGGAGTGAGTGCTGTTGATGCTAATACTGCCTGGGTAACGGGGGACCGTATTGATGGTTATGGCACTATTCTCCATACTACAGATGGCGGCAATACATGGGAAAGACAAGGATCTACAGAAGAAGTGCCTAATGTTCCTCTACTTGCAGTGAGTGCTATCGATGCTAATACCGCTTGGATAGCAGGGCATGATTTTACCATCCTCCATACTAAAGATGGTGGTGATAGTTGGGAAACGCAGATGTCTAAGCCTGGTTTCGGTTTTGATGCAAATGGAGTATGTGCTGTTGATAGCAATACTGTCTGGGTAGTGGCAGATCTCGATGGTATCTTTCATACTACAGATGGTGGTGAGAACTGGATCACGCAGTCACCTCCAGTAACTGGCTACTATTTACAAAGAGTAAGCGCTATCGATGCTAATACCGCTTGGATAGCAGGGATATTCTTTGGCCCAAGTGGGGGTGTCATTCTCCATACTACAGATGGCGGCAATACATGGGAAAATCAGACACCTGAAGGGGAGGTCGGTTTATGTGGAGTATCCTTTGTAACCAGACCAAACGTTAAGTTCAAAGGTGTAGTTATCGGAGATCCCAATCTTAATAATACCGTTGGTATCAATGGTGTTAATGTCTTACTCTATGACGTCATTTCTTCTGACGTGCCAGAGGCCTTTTTACATGTTGGAGAAGTAGTAACAGTAACATGGCCTATTTCTGGTCAGTTCGCTGGAACAACAACTTACTTCTTAGAAACCGTTGAAGTCTACGGTAGTTACATGGATGAGCCAATGCCAGAGACATGGTCTGAAGTGGGCAAAGCTTGGGTAAGCTTGAGTGCCGATGACCATTATCTGAACGAAATTAAGTTCGAAGCGCTTCCCATCTTAGAATGGTCCGCCATCATTCTGGCAATCGTAGCAATCATTATAGCACTATTTGTGGCATTGCGTAGTAGAAAAGTGATGTTAGAAAAGTTTAGTTCCACGAAAACGTAGAAATAAAAATCTAAGTCTCTCAGACCTATTGGGGCGGGTTGATAGCCCCTACACCTTATTTGTTTGGACAAGAATTTTTATGTGAGTATGATTTAATTTGAATTGATATTGAAACGCAAAATGTATTGTGGTATATGTAGAAAGAAGGTTGATGCTTATCTAAAAGAAGATCGACATTGGCATTGTTTAGAGGGGCATAAGATAAAACCGGTAGGAGAGATTTTACGAGAAGAGAGACATGTAGCTTCAATTATTCGTTGGAACCCAAAAGAGTATCGCCTCAAATACAGTAACAAATTTTAAAATTCCCTATAATTATATAAAACCAGTATTCTTTCCTAAGTAATATTAAAATTGAAATTGTGATATCAAAGAAGAAATTAAGAAATTTAAGGACTTAACCTGAACCTGTCTCTGGGATAAAGTACTACCTCACGGATGTTCCTCATGCCTGTAAGAACCATAATGAACCTATCCAAGCCTAGACCCCAACCAGCATGAGGGGGCATCCCCCATGTGAAGACCTTCAAATGATCTGAGAAACTTTTAGTGTCAAGACCACTATCAGATAGACGTCTCTCTAACCTTTCTTTATCTGAAACTCTCGTCCCTCCCGATGCAAGCTCGATGTACTCATACATCAGGTCGAATGACTCAGAGATTTCTTCGTTCCCTTCTTTGGTCTCTATGTAAAAAGGCTTGAGCTTAGTAGGCCAATCTATGATGAAGTAGAAGCCTTTATGCCTTTTCCCAAGCCTTCTTAATGCTTTCGTATCTAGATCTTCTCCAAAGTTCATTCTCAAGCCAGATTCAGCCAACTCTTCTATAGCTTTAGAGTAGGTTATCTTATCAAAGGGAATTCTAGGGACATCTATGTCTCTGTTAAGGACCTTTAACTCATCTTGACAGTTTTTTAAAACATCTTCTATGGCTCTTGCTGCTACCTTTTCTAACATAGCCATGACATCATCTTTATATGAAAAGGCTGCCTCTACATCTACGCTTACAAATTCGTTGAGATGCCTCCTTGTATGAGATTTCTCTGCCCTAAAATAGGTGGATATTTCAAAGACCCTGTCCAAGGACAGAGTCAACTGCTCCTTGTACAGTTGAGGAGACTGAGCCAGAAAAGCATCCTTTCCAAAATAATCTAGAGAAAAGAGGGTAGCTCCTCCCTCAACTGCCTGCCCTATTATCTTTGGTGTATTGACTTCGATACATTTCTCATCGATCAATGTCTTCCGAATCGATTGTAAGGCTGTATGCTTTATCTTGAAGATAGCTGCTTTAGAAGGGTTGCGAAGGTCCAACGCCCTAGAATCTAGTCTTAAGTCTAATGAAGAATCAACCCTTCCTGTTGGGTCTATAGGTAAAGGATGAGTAGCTGAAGAGAGAATTTCCATGCCATCAGCTTGAATTTCTACCTTCATATCCTTAGCTTTGCTCTCTTTTACAGTACCATGGATTACAACGATACTCTGCCTTGCTACCGAACTTGCACTTGTAAATACATCTGGGGGCGTATTGCTCTTTCTGAATACGGCCTGAACGACTCCTCTAGCATCCCTCACCGTTAGAAAGATCAGAGAGCCGAGAGGTCTCACATCTTCGACCCAGCCTGCTACACAGACTTTCTCCCCTAAGAGGCTCTCATCTAATTCGGATGAGAAAAATCTTCCCTTTAAACCTCCTTTATCATCTCTCAAACTCAACCAAAAGGTCAATTCCCCTTACTTCCTTAGCAACCCTCTTGACTTGCTCGATATCGAGAGGGATTTTTTCCGTCTTTCTGCCCGATATTACAGCCTTGGTCAACTTGCTCCCATCAGGAAGCCATACAACGTTGACTGTTGCAATCCTTATAGGATAGAAAAGATCTTCTAACATCCTTCGATCTGAAGCATTTCCTTCAATCAACCATACTTTTCCTTGTAGCTCAGACTCTATCATCTTTATAGTCTGAGGAATCCTTCTTAATATATGTGGATCGCCCGCTTTAACTACTAGAATGTACTCTCCACCAATGTCGAAGGTACGGATCAGTGTTACTTTATCTAGTTCAGGCAACCTTTCGGCGAGCTTCGACAATCGGACCGATATTTCGACATCTGCCTTGCTTATATGCCCACTCCTAAGTTTAGCCTCACATTTTGGGCATAAGACCCCTGTTCTAGCGCAAAAGGTGCAGATGGGCGTCCTCAAATTAAGTTATATTAAAAAATAGTGGTAAATTTACTTTACGCATCGAAGAAGAGTAGTTGACCGACCAATGCCAAGCCAAAGTCTTTGACATTTAATTGACTCCTTCTTAGTTCAAGAAGCTACCGGGCTCTGCCATATCGATGAAATCTTTCCTCTGCTCTTCTATTGAGATTGGCTTGAGTATCGCTATCAGAATTTCCTCTTAGGCTCGAACTGCTCCTTCATATTTCTTATGAGATTTGGCATTTTCCCTATACATTCTGATGCTGAGGACGATGAGCAAGGAAAATGCCATACAAGCACTGATCGTTTCGGGAATCGCGATACCTTTTAGACGTATAAAAAACCAGCCAACCCAGCTAATGAAGCTGATGATGCCGACCAATAAAGTAAAGATGCTCAGTCTTCTAGTCGCCACATTCAAGGCGAAGCGAATACTTAAAATAATCGAGGCTATGATAAGCGATACGAATAACGCCACAGCTAGGTAAAAGTGGATCGGCCTAAAAGCCTCTGAGAAGACTCCTATTCCTATTAGAGATAGAGTCGATACCATCAGCACGACCGATCCAAGTAACCCAAGGCGGTTTGCTCTCTCCATCCTGGCCAACCCTACAATGAATAGAAAGGCAAGGGTTCCACCGACGATCAAGCCAGAGTTAAAGATCGGAGCCACACCTGACACGCCCAGATCGCTGAGGGCGTTATCTGTCCAGCTAAACCAAGGTGAAAGAGCAATCGAGGTGCCTATAGATGCAAGGGCCCAAATAGGTGCTATGACTCCAAACCATGCAGAAACCCTCGGCTCAAGTATTCTTCTCCAGCCTGATACCACCGAAGATGCCCTCCTTAATCCTTTTACTCATATTATTTAACTCTTCCAAGACTAATGGAAGATATCTCTTCCATATTTGGATACAATCCATAGATAACTTCACAACACCCTGAACGTTGTATTGAAAGTAATTAAAAATTTCTTTAAAGGTTCTGTTGAATCGTAATGCACTAGTTTTCTGTTTTATGAATAATTCTTTCCCCTGAATCTTACCCTCTATGAATAATTCGAGTAGCGCGCATTTTGTAGATGCCCATATGGCACCAGCCCTATATCGAGTCGAATTTGGTCCATATTACTCAAGCATAGTTCCTACAGGCATTTTCATTTATATAATCTCAATTGTTTATTTTATAGTCAAGGGGCTAAGAAAGGGGAACGAAAATAAGTCATAATTGTAAGCGGGAGCCCTTTAATAATAATCTCCAACAGTTATGGTCCATCTTACTAGGTCTTCTGGCAGCACATCAATGTAAAAGCTACCTGAAGTCTAAAAGGCTCTTGATTATCTTCCCAATTAGACATATACTTCAATTTAAGATTTGAGGATAGTTAATACATACTTAACACATCCGCCTTTCTCCAGTTTGAGTTGTGAAGTGTCAGTATCTTATGTTATGACTTTACGCCTTTTCACTATTAATACTGTGACTATCACCAAAGCAGCAACGCCCAGGCCTATCCAAAGCAATACCGTAAAATCGCCTACTGGGGCTTCTTTTGTCCCCCATTTAAGGTCTGAACTGTATAAGTATACTACCTTCCACCCACCCTCATCCTGACCAGAATATACAAGAGCATACCCCGACTCAGGCACGTTCGTCCTTACTGTAGAAGAGGTGGGGTGCATGGACCATATTAAGATCGGAAAATTTTGACCGTAGGCGAAGGGCAAATCTGTTAGCCCTTCTCGTGCTTGCCAACCACCTGATGGTGTCCTCATCCTGTACTGGATGTTAGCAACGTTAGGATTAGTGCCCCAACCAAGACCATGCCATACTACATGGACATTATCCTTAGAATCTATTGCTATAGAAGCACTGTCTTGGTCAACATCCTTGTCTGTAACTTCTTCCTGTGCTTGCCAACCACTCGATGCCCTCATCCTGTAATGGATGTTAGAAACGCCGTCAGGATAGGTACCCCAACCCCAACCATCCCATACTACATGGACATTGTCATTTGAGTCTATGGCAATGCAAGGATAGAATTGATCGCTAGTATCGTTATCTGTTACTCCTTCCTGTACCTGCCAACCATCCGATGTTCTCATCCTGTACTGAATGTTTTTGTAGTCAGTATTGATACCCCAACCATAACCAGACCATGCTATATGGACATTGTCGTTGGAGTCTATTGCTATAGAAGGCATGGCTTGATCAGCATCCACGTCCGTTACTCCTTCCTGTGCCTGCCAACCACCAGATGGTGTTCTCATTCTATACTGGATGTTGGTAAAGTCAAAATTAACGCCCCAACCAAAACCAGCCCATACTACATGGACATCGTCATTTGAGTCTATGGCAATGCAAGGCCAGAATTGATTAACCGTATTAGGGTCTGCTACCAACTCCTCATTCCATGTTACTCCTCCATCTTCGCTGTATGCATAGTATACCTGGATCGATGCTTGAAGAATATCATATTTAGAATAAACACAGTGAAGCGTGCCATTACTGCTCCTTACAAGAGCCCTCTGGGTGGTCATGGACGTTGAATCAAGTGACGTTCTTGTCTTTACGGTATAACTTGGATCAGCAAGCACCACAGGTATCATCGCATTCATGACAAAAGTAATTAGAAGAATAAATGCCAATGGAGAAAGGATTCTAGCATGCTTTTTGGAGGTCATTAAAGGTTTCGTCTTATCTTTTAAATAAAAACTTTTTTTCTTAATTCTTGCACAATATTGAATTTTGGACAATTTTCTAAGTGTAACAGATGCGATTTTTAGCCTTTTTTCCCGCAATATGAACTCTTTAAAGAGGTGCGAACAGGTTATGAAGCCGGCCAACATTGAGCTTCTGATGGGCCACAGCATAGGCATTTCAGATAGCTACAATCGCCCAACAGAAAAGGAGCTTTTGGAGGACTACCTCAAGGCAGTTTCCTTATTGACTATAAATCAGCATAAGGTAGATCGAGTACGTTATGGCAACCTTTTTCTTTTTCATCTCTTTATCCTTCAAAGCATTCTTTATAAACGGATTTAACCAAGCTTGGTCTATGCCAACACTTCCTGAAGGCCCTAGCAAAGAGGAAAAAGCAGATTTTAAAATAGAAAACTTCTATTGGCCGAAAGATCCTATAAAGCGAGAGATCCGGTTGAATCTTATATTCTCCTTAGTAGAGAGCCGAAAGAAATGGACCGATTTTTTGGACTTGGGCCTCTCTCTTCCACAGTTAGAAGAGCATATGATAGAGATGGAGAAGGCTGGGATAGTAAAGAGAAAATGTGACACTTTCCATTTGATAGCCCCGAGAGAGAAGATTTACAATACACTGAATCTGGCTATAAAAGAATGTGAAAAGAGGATAGACCTCCTCAAAGACTTGCTCTTAAGGCTCAGTTAAGACAAAATCTTCCTTGCATATTGGATCTTGTTTATGTAACCCTTTAGCCCAAGCAGAATAGAACTCGACGGTCTCCCAATCAGCATATGCCGATCATTAGGATCCTATACGTGAACTTTATATACACTCTGCATTTTGGATAGGTAAACCGATGGTGGGAGATGAAGGTATTTACCAAAGAGGAATTGAAGGAATACGATGGCAAAGGAGGAAAGCCTACGTATCTTGCATATAAGGGCAAAGTCTATGATGTCTCTGAGAGTTACCTTTGGGAAGATGGCGAACACCAGGCTGAACACTTTGCAGGAGAGGATCTAACTGATGAGTTTAAAGATGCTCCCCATGATGAATATGTGTTAGAGAGATTTCCTGTAGTTGGAGAATTAAAAGAGGAATGACCCTATTCAATCGATTAGATGCTTGAAATAGTTCTGATATCCTTCCCAAGTAGTATAAAAAAATTTACCGAGAAAAGGGCGCTTTACTGAGAAATTTGAGCTACCTTCTACCTTTAGTAAGATTTATGAATTTAGCCTTTCATTGACGATCTATCTGATAATCTGTATGAATGAACTTTTGGGTGTGACCGTGGATTGAATTTAAGTGCAGGGATCACCACGAGCGCCAGTTTTAAGAAAGTTGATTGGTTGGCTTCTTTAGCTGAAGAAACCAAATTATATAGAATCTGGGTAGGGGAGGACATCGACAACTTACACGACATCTTCACTCTGACAAGCATATTTCTGTTAAAAACAAGCCTCACAAAGGTTGGTATAGGAATAACTAGCCCCTTGATTCGCAACATCACAACCATAGCCCGGGCTACAGCAGGATTGATGGAGCTCGACTCTGAAGAGAGATTTACGCTAGGACTGGGCATAGGCGGTCTTCAAGACTTGGCCAGGAAAGGCTTGGCCGCTGAAAAGCCTTTACAGATTCTAAGAGATGCCAGCTATCTTTTAAGGAGGATCTGGTTGGGTGAAAAGGTTACCTATAGTGGAAGGTTTACCCTTGATGGTTACTCAGCCAGATGTAAATTTAAGATTCCTATCTACTTTGGAGCTAGAGGCCCCAAGTTACTAGAACTAGCAGGGGAGATAGCCGATGGGGTGATAATAAGCGGACCTAGATCGTATATAGAGAAGGCAACTGGCTTAGTTAAAAAAGGATTAGAAAGAAGTAATGATCCCCACAGGAGTTTTAACATGGTAGTCTGGCTTCCGACAGTTTTGATTGAGGATGGTAAAGGGATGGCGATGGCAAGGGAGGTTGTTTCCATAGTAGTTTCCGATACGCCCAAAAAAGTATTGAAGCTATCTAGGATCGACGAGGAAAGAACTCAGAAAGTTCGAGACGCAGTCTCAAGATTTGGAGTAAAAAAGGCATCAGAGCTAGTCACGGAAGACCTCATAAGGGACTTCAGCATATTTGGCAATGCCCAAGAAATTTGTGAGGATTTTCACTCTCTTGGGAAATTCGGGGTGGATGAAGTAGTCTTTGGCCCTCCTTATGGATTGGATTGGAAAAGTTCTATCTTAAATGTATCAAAGGCATGGGGATAGATATTATATGAAATACGGTCTTCACCTAAATTCGGAGAGTAAGATAGATCAGATAGTTAGGAAAGGTGTAGAGGCTGAGCGTTTAGGACTAGATTCTCTTTGGATCTGTGATATGCCCAGCCAAAGATACGGGCCTGTGGTGGCTTCAGCGATAGCATCAAGGACCAGAAGAATTCAGATTGGGCTGGGTTTCAGCCCATTTTTACATACCCCTCAGCAGATCGTAAGTGCCTTTTACTCTTTGATCAAGGCTTATGGGGAGCGCTTTGAACTTTGCCTAGTTTCAGGGGACAAGAATCAACTTCAAAAGGTTGGAATCTTACGAAGATCTTTGAAGGGTATTCCAGACCGCCTAATTAAAGCTAAGGTTGAGATAGAAAGAAAGTCTGAAGAACAAGGATTGAACTTCAAGATTTCACTCGGTGCCCAAGGTCCTAAGATGGTCAGAATCGCTCCTTCATTCGATGGTGTACATCTCAACTTTTGCTCTCCACGCATTATAGAGTGGGCTATGAATGACATCGGAAGGATAGAGAGAAGAGACTTTCAGGTCGGCATCTTTGCACCATCCTATGTCTATGCAACCTTTGATCGAGATATGCACCAGATCCTTCGCAGATCTTCCACAGCCGTCATACTGGGCTCTTCAGATAGATTTTTGAAGATTTTTGAAATCTATGAGGAGTTACATAGAATTAAAGGCAGAATAGACAGCTCTACTTTTGAGAGAATTCCTCAAGAGATAATAAACGAGTTTTCGATATCCATGCCATCTCAAAAACTCAAAGAGTATCTCTCAAAGATCGCCACTCTAGGCGTTGAAGGCATAGTCTTCTCGTATCCTCAAGACTACTCAATAGACACGATACGTGACTTGGCAAGATCCCTAACAAGATAACATAAATATGGGCAATAGGTAGTTGAATTCGCCTTGAGCGCAAAAAGACTTCCTGTAAGGATCGCATGGGGGATAACAGGCTCGGGAGACTACATGCCAGAAACGGTTCAAGTTATGAAGAAGATAGTAGAAAGAGGAGATGCAAAGGTGGCTATATTTCTATCAAAATCGGCAGTCTCTGTCTTAAAATGGTACGCTCTGTTTAAAGAATTAGAAGGCATATCTCCAAGGGTCATGGTAGAAAAAGGACCCAACGAACCTTTCATAGCAGGCCCGCTTCAAGTAGGGAAGTTCAAATTTCTCTTGGTAGCCCCTGCAACTGCAAACACCGTAGCGAAGATCGTCAACGGAATAGCAGACTCCTTGGTAACGAATGCGGTTTCACAAGCTCATAAGGGCAATGTACCGATATACATACTCCCAGTAGACCAAGAGACGGAGACGGGGAAAGTAACGACGCTTCTTCCAACTGGAGAGAAGATAGAATTGACGATAAGAGACGTCGACCTAGAGAACTTTAGGAAGCTTAAAAGGATGAGGGGAATAACGGTTATAACCAGACCTCAAGAGATAGAAGAGATAATAAAGAGGTATACAGACCTTTCTAACTAGTAATGAGTATATCGATCGCCCGAACAGTTACAGGATTTTTATCCAAATATCGTGTCGAGGAACATCATCACCGAGAAACCTAGGATGAAACCGAAGGTGGCTTCATGTTCATGTCCCTTCCTGTGGCTCTCTGGGATCATCTCATGGCTTACCACAAAGGCCATAGCACCTGCTGCAAAAGCTAGACCGCCAGGCAGTAGGGGACGAGCCAGAGCAACCACAGCCACTCCTATGAGTCCGCCCACAGGCTCGACTAGGCCTGTCAAGGTCGCGTACCATAGCGCCTTTCTTCGACGAAAGCCTTCTCTAATCAAGGGGAACGCAACCGCAGAACCCTCAGGAATATTCTGCAGCCCTATAGCTGTCGCTATGACAATGCCCGCTGATATATCTCCCCCTCCAAAGCTCACCCCTACAGCTAGGCCCTCAGGAAAGTTGTGGATAGTGATAGCCAAGATCAGGAGGCTTACCCTTGAAAGGGAGGAGGACGGGCCTTCGGGCCCTTTAATGAGGTGGGCATGGGGCACATACCTGTCGAGCAGATACACAAAGATCCCGCCCACCAAGAAGCCTACTACAGTCACCCAAACCCCACCCAGTTCGATGGCTGGAACTAGAAGGCTGAAAGCTGTGGCGGCGAGCATGACTCCTGCTGCGAACCCGAGCATCGTGTCTAGTGTGCGGTGTGATATATCCTTAATGAAAAATACTGGGAGGCCACCTATGCCTGTAGCTGCGCCAGCTATAAGGCTGGCGAATAAGCCCAATTGAATGAGTTCAAACGTCATACGTCTATGCCTAGGAAGCTCGTATTTATAACTACTCAGAAAGCTCCACGATTACGTCTGAATCCTTTACCTTATCCACATCTCTTGAGGTTCCTTGCTGGTCTCCGGGCGTCTATGGGTTGGAACAGGACCTTCCCATCTTTAATGTCAAACTCGACGTGGCGAAAACCGCATCTCAAGGCTCTCTTCTTCAGGCTTCCCAGCTTGAGGGGATAGCTCTTATGTGGGCATCTTGCCTCCACTCCGTAGAGAATCCCATCAAGGTTGATGATCAGAATGTCATGGTTCAAAATCATGATCGCTTTCATGGACCCGGGCGGAATATCTTGAAGACGGGCGACTTTGAATGTTTTAGTCACGGACAAGTTCGCCTTATATCTGCATCTATCTTTGTAGAGGATAAAAAAAGAGAGGGTGGCAGGAAGATATTCGATTACTCGATATGCCTGAACTTCTGAGTGTATGGTCCTTCTCCAGCCCTCCTGCGCCTGAAGTGGCCGGACGGTCTTCCTTCGAGCAGTTCTTGGAACCAGGCTTCATGTTCTACCTCTTCGTGGAGGATTGCCAACGAGATGTCATAGGTACGGTGATCCTTCCCATAAGTCATATTGCATATATCTGTGTAGACCCTGACTGCGCATCTTTCTGCCTCCAACAGAACCTTGAGGATCTCGCCTATGTCGGTACGGTCGCTAGGGAGGTATGCAGCGGCGCAGGCAGCATCATCATGTAGCTCTTTTAGGTCTCTGTAAAGCTCGCCTCCAAGCTCGTAGATGCGTGGAACGAGTGTTTCGAAGTGTAGTCGGTCTTCAAGCCTGGCATCCTCCACTATCTCCTTTACCGTCTCACCCTCTAGGCCCGAGCAGTGCATCCTCAGGAGGGTGTAATAGTAGTAGGTTGTGAACTCTGCTGCTGCAGCCTTCTTCAGCTTATCGATGAGGAGATCGACATCAACGCCAGCCCTCTCAACCATCTCCCTGCCCACATTCTTCGTCGTTTGGACCTTCGTGATCTTCACGACCATAGCTAATCTCGATAAAATATAACAAATGTTATATTTAAATTTTTCAAAAAATCCATCTCTTATAGGCATGATCGGTTCTTGCGCCGGCAGTACATGAATTATGTTGGATTTCATTTAATTTCCCTGAACGCTAGTATGACCTCTTTATGCTAGTATGACCTCTTTATTATAGAAAATCTATTGGGCAGAAATATCTGTTGACTCTATTTCTTAGATTCGCCTTGTGTAGACTGGTGTGCTTCTGGTATTTTTAGCATTTTTTACATACAAAGTTTACCTCATTTATTTTCTATGAGATTCGTGCCTTCCAAGAAAGAGAGGCATGAACTTCTCCCCTTCCAAAATACCTAAAGAGCCTTCCCTGACCGAAAATTCATCGAAATGCTCAACTCTGTCTCCATTACTTTGAGATGTTGAGAATATGGCGAAAGGAACAGGACCCCTTGCATGAACCCTCAGATCCGTCAGTGTAGCATGGTCGGATAAAATTGCGATGGTATGGTCACCTTCGAGACCCTCCAACAACCTGCCCACCAACCTCTTATCCAGATCCTCTATGGTCTTTATCTTCAATTTGTAATCACCTATATGGCTCGCCTCATCTGGCGCTTCTACATGAACCAACATAAAATCATGGTCTCTGAGGCCCTTTAGTGCGTAGTCCGCCTTACCTTCGTAGTTCGTGTCATAATAACCTGTAGCACCAGGAACCCTTATGATATCCATGCCTGCGAAGATCCCTATCCCATTAACTATATCGACTGCCGATATTACAGCGCCTCTAACCCCATAGATATCATAAAAAGGCTGAAAGTTTAACATTCTCCCTTGACCCCAGGGCCATATCATATTTGTGGGCTTCATTCCTTCTTCGACCCTCTTTCTGTTGATGGGATGATCGAAGAGTAGGTCTCTGGAGCCTACGATCATCTTATTGAGTATCTGGGCCGTCTTTGCACCTCTCTCATCACTCTGTCTTGGAAGAATTTCAGAGACCGGTCTGTTTAAAGCATCATGAGGTGGTGTGCAGATGATCTTATCTGAGTATTTATCTCCCCTTAGCACGAGAAGATGCCTATAGCCCACGCCTGAAAAGAACTCGATCTCTCCAGTTCTTCCATAAGCTTTGCTGATGTATCCTATAAGCTCCCTAGCCTCCTCGGTTGAGATATGCCCTCCAGAGTAGTCTATCAAGATGTCTTCCTTCACAGTTATCAAGTTACATCTAAATGCCAGATCGTCTTTGCTGAGCTTGATTCCCATGCTCGCCGCCTCCAAAGGTCCTCTGCCTATGTGAAATCTTCTTGGATCGTATCCTAAGATGGTCATAATCGCCACATCTGTTCCTACATTCAATCCTTGAGGCAGAGTCTCCAAGCTTCCACATACCCCCCTAGATGCTATATAGTCCATGTTTGGATGCTCTGCTACTTGCAATGGGGTCTTCCCACCCAACTCCTCCAAAGGATGGTCTGCCATCCCGTCCCCTATTATCAGTATGTACTTCATCAAAAGTTAAGGCTGATGACACCATCATAAACTTTTAGTCGAGATAGCAGAAGTTAAAAATTCACGTATAAATAACATATAAGTAACAAATAGATGAGTTAATTTAACGTATTGATAACATAAAACTTATATTATGGATTTTTGCTCTATATCGAATATAGATCGAATTTAGAATATAGAGGAGTCTAATAGGTTTAAAAAATGAAGGTAGCAATCTTGGGAAGTAGAAGTTCAGGTAGGGAGGGCGTCTATCGGAAGGCACTCAAAATACTGATGCTTTCATTAGTAATTCTGACCCCTACAATTATTATTTTTACAGGACAAGTAAGTGCGAGTAGTGATTTCTCCTTCATTATCATAGCGGATCCTCATATAAACGGGAACCTAGAACACACTGAAAGATTACA
>JACGUG010000027.1 GCA_024256285.1 archaeon | reverse complement strand
GCCATAGAAGAAGGTTTAACATAGTCTAAGTGTCTATGCTTTGTTTATCTTCGTCCGAATTATCGAAGAGCAAAACCTAGGATGTTGCAGTCACGGCAATAATTACTAAATAAGGTATCTTTACTTCATTTCTTGCCACTTTCAACACTTTTTTATTCTCTTCTTATTTTTGGTATATGGCTCGAGGGAAAATTTGGTGTGAAGAAGGATTTGAATGATCTTTTGAATTCCTTTTCATGTTACCATTGTCCATCGCCATTTGTAGGTAAAAAATTGAAGTTTGGATAAAAAATTAGAAAAAGAGGGGATCGAATGAACCTTAAAGAGAAATTTCTTAAGCTGAAAAAAGAGAAGAAGTGTCTGGTATTAGGACATAATTATCAAAGACCAGAGATCCAAGAAGTTAGTGACTATTTAGGCGACTCGTTTGGGCTTTCCATAAAAGCTAAGGAAACAGATTCAGACTTGATCTTGTTCTGTGGAGTTGATTTCATGGCAGAGACGGCAGCGATGTTGAACCCAGATAAAAAGGTTCTGATGCCGGATTTGAAAGCGGAATGCCCTATGGCAAAGATGTTGAACCCTGAAATCATAAAATCTTATAGAAGAAGATATCCAGAAGCCGCTGTTGCAGTCTACATAAATACTACAGCAGTAACGAAAGCGGAGGCAGACGTTGTATTTACATCCTCAAATGGAGGTAAAATCTGTTCTGCCTTAGATGCTCAAAAAATTCTTGTCGGTCCTGATCGGAATCTAGCACTGTTCATTCAAAAACAGTTACCAGATAAGGAAATAGTACCTATTCCTGCAGACGGTTACTGTTATGTGCATAAAATCTTCAGTTTAGTTGATATTAAATCTACGAGACTCACAGAAGCTGAGATCTTGGTCCACCCTGAAGTCGATATGGAGTTGCAAACCTTGGCAGATTTTGTTGGATCGACCAATCAGATGTTCAACAGACCCAAAAAATCAAGAGCAACTCAGTTTTTGGTTGGTACAGAGATCGGATTGATCTACAGAATGAAAAAAGAGTACCCAGATAAAGAAATTTATCCTTTGAATAAATATGCTGTGTGCAACACGATGAAGTTAAATACCCTTCCTAAAGCTTATAAAGCTCTCAAGGAGGAGAGACCCATTGTAAGAGTCCCAGAAGAGATCGCTGTAAAAGCCAAGAGAGCCATCGATAGAATGTTAGAGATAATGAATGAGAAATGAAGAAACTCAGAGTTGGGCTGATCGGCTGTGGGACGATAGGAAATATCTTGGCAAGGGCAATCGATAGATGGGAGGATTATGAGTTGGTAGTAATATTCGACATAAAGATGGAGGCAGCCAGGAGACTACATGAACGGATGAATAAAAAGCCAAAAATTGCTCGTAATTTTGGTGAATTTTTAAAAGAGGAGAAGGATCTAGTAGTTGAGGCAGCATTTTACAAAGCAGTTAAAGATTACAGCAGAAAGATCTTAGAGACTTCTGACTTGATGGTGATGAGCACAGCTGCCTTCGTAATCTATCCTGAGCTTTACTCTCAACTGGGAAGGATAGCAAGGGAGAAGGGGAGGAAGATCTACCTTCCATCAGGAGCGATAGTTGGGATAGATGGAGTCAGGTCTGCGAAGGGGGAGATAGAAGAAGTTACTTTGATGACCACCAAGAACCCAAAATCCATAGAACAAACAGAATATCTGACCGACAAGGGAATATATCTAGAAGATCTGAAGAATAGAACTGTAATCTTTGAGGGCTCAGCAAAGGAGGCTTCTTCTTATTTTCCAAAGAATTTGAATGTAGCATCGACCTTGAGTTTCTCTGGAATAGGGGTTGAAAAAACAAAAGTTGTTCTTGTGGCAGACCCAGCTATCAAGGAAAACAAGCATGAAATATTGGTGAGGGGGTCGTTTGGTGAATTCAGGACTCAAGCAAAGAATGTTCCTTCGCCAGGTAATCCCAAAACCAGCTATCTGGCTGCTCTTTCAGCCATAGCAACCTTACATAAAATTAATGAACCCTTCCAGATCGGGACATGATGGCAGATCTTATCCAAATAGGTGGTTGGGATAGATAGGAAGAGGTTATTACAAAAAGCCTTTCAAAGAGGAGAAGAACTTACTCTGGAAAATCCAGAATATTTAGAATACCTTGATCGATCTACTTTCTACGAGTTGAAATTCGATCTTGGGGAGAAGGGGGACATGACTACCAGATCTATCTTTGGTGAAGATGAAAGAGAGGTTAAAGCCGTAATAAAGAGCAAAGAATCTGGGGTAGTTGCAGGGCTTGAAGAAATCTCTTGGTTTTATAGAAAGTACGGTTTAGAAGTGAAACTTTTGAAGAAAGATGGTGATGAGGTAAGAAGAAGTGATGTCTTGATGGAGATAAGAGGTAGCGAAAAAAGGCTTCTAGAAGTTGAAAGGACTGGGTTAAATCTACTTCAAAGAATGAGCGGTATTGCGACGGAGACTCGATTTCTGGTTCGAAAAATAGGCAGTAAACTTATGATACTTCCGACAAGAAAAACACACGGAGGTTACCTCGACATAAAAGCAGTACATATCGGTGGAGGAGGGACTCATAGACTGGGATTGTGGGATGCGATTCTGATCAAGAATAACCATCTCGAATTGCTGAGACAGATGGGATATGAAAATGTTATTGAAGAAGTTATAGATAGAGTATGTAAGGTAAAAGATAAGGGAAGATTTGTTGAAATTGAAGTGGAGAACAAGGAAGATGCAATAGAGGCTGCAAAGAAATTCAAAGAATCGATGGAAGGAATTTACATAATCATGTTTGACAACATGTCTCCAGAAGAGATAAAATCCACAATAGAAGAAATGAAGATGAAAAAGGTCTACGATCATGTTCTATTGGAAGCCTCGGGCGGGATAACCCCTAAGAATATTCATAGATACGTTGGCTTGGGCTTAGATGTAGTTTCTTTAGGTTATCTGACACACTCTGCAAAATCGTTAGATATGAGCCAAGAAATAATTGGAGCAAGATAAATAATCCTAAAACTCGAGTTTTTAGAAAAGATTTTATTGTATCCGCTTTAAAAGGAATCTGGAAGCCCGGTCGTCTAGCGGTCAACCCCTCGAAGGGCTAAGGATGCCAGGCTCTGGATCTAAAAGAAGGGGTTACCTGGTAACGCCAGTTCGAATCTGGCCCGGGCTACCATAATGTCCTAGTCACGGTGCCGTTCACTCTATCATATTCGGTAAAATTAAACATGAATTTCGGACATGAATGAAATTTCTATGGGCAAAGTATTGATAGTTGCCTCAATAGCTTTATACAACGGTTCCTTTATCATCTTCTTACCTTCATCTGAGTTTTGAAGCATTGATTAAGTAAAGAAGTTTACTTCTACAAGTAGTGTCGTATAAAAAGAACAACTACAATTTGGTTGGCACGGAATATTTTTTAGGAAAACGGATGTAAGGGCTAAGTATATGACTATCTTTTTCCGTCCATCGCCTGCGGGGGTCGCCAAGCATGGTCAAAGGCGCGAGGCTTAGGACCTCGTCCCTCAGGGGTTCGTGGGTTCAAATCCCACCCCCCGCACCAAATCTTAGTTAAATGTTTTATGCTTATTTTCGCTCGTCGTTTTTCGTTAATTAAAGTAGATAGCTTGATTGATTTGCCGTTCTCATCATAGATCGTATGATCTCTTTAAAGACTTTTTCACGTCCTCGTAACTAACTTTATCCAATCTTTGAAAACATTATTTATCAGAAGAAGGATGACGAAGATTAAAAGAGGATCAAAGTCCTGCCCCAGATTTGGTTCAACTGATATCTTTTGGACATCGAATCTTCCTCAATTATGGGGCTTTGGGACTACAGGAATTTGTTACCGTGGTGCATTAATAATCGAGGATAGAAGACTAACAATGAAAATTAGAGGAGATTATTTAAAAGAATATTCAAAAGAACAAGGTTGATAATAATCTGAAATCCTCAATTATTGATCATGTCATAGGTAACGTGTTCTGCACTTCAAGATTTGGGACTGATATATAAGTTGTAAACATCTTTTACATGAAAACTAGATAATCTTAAATTCTTAGACTTGCACAAGAAAACCTTGAATGATAACTGCCGATACACTTTTGTTATTCTTTCTAATAGTTACGACTTTACCAGCCTTTGTTATTTCTTATAATTACATCTTCCTGACAATAGCTTCTCTAAGGTATGATGGGAAGATCGAAAGAATAAAAAAAAGATTGGATGAACCATTAGATCCTCCAAATGTCACGATAATAATCTCCTCCTTCAACGAGCGTTATGTAATAGAGCGTGCCATAGATGCCGCTGCATCTATCGATTATCCAAAGAATAAGTTGCAGATAATAGTGGCAGACGATTCGACCGATGTGACGTATAAGATCGCAAAAGATAAAGTGAAAGAGATTCTTGCCAAAGGCTATGATATTCAGATCGTTCATAGAGAGAGAAGAGAAGGGTTCAAGCCTGGTGCTTTAAATAATGCCCTAAAGTTTACCAAGGGCGATTATCTTCTATTAATAGATTCAGATTCCATCCCTCCAAAGGACATATTGATGAAGTCCCTCCCCTTTATGAGAGAGGGGTATAGCTTCTTATCCTTCAAGCCAGACCATATAAATAGAAACTACAATTGGGTGACTAGGGCTTATGCATTAGCCATAGATCTGAACGATACTGTTGAGGGGATTGGGAGGGTTTGTTTGAACATCCCTTTCTGCTACAATGGCGGGTGTTCATTGCTTCGTAAAGACTACGTGGATCAGGTTGGAGGATGGACGCCAAATACCTTGATTGATGACAGGGATCTATCATGTAAACTCTTTTCAAGCGGCAAGAATGGTTTCTTTATAAAGGACCTTAAAGTTCCTGGAGAGGACCCACCACTCTTTGAAGCATGGAAGAGGCAGACTGCACGTACAGCTGAGGGCGCAGGCCAATGTATGAGGTTACACCTCCTAAAAATATGGCGTAGCAAAATCAGCTTTGTCCAGAAGGTAGAGTTGAGCCTTCTCATAACCTGGCCATTAGCCAGCATAGGATGGCTTGTAGCTACATCTATAGCTGCTTTAGGCTTAATATTTGGATTTCAGGTTGCACCTAGCCTCTTTCAGAACCCTATTTACATTACTTTGATTACAATCCCAGCCATAATCATCTTTATGGCACAACTATACGCGCTGAGACTTTATGGACAAAGAATCTTGGGGAATATCCATACACTCATCTTATCGCCCTATTGTCAAACGAGCATGGCCATAGCGAATTCGATAAGCTTTATCAAAGGTCTTTTTGGATTCGGATACGAGTTCTTCAGAACGCCAAAATATGGTCTTAAAGGCAAAGAGGGGGATTGGAAGGGAAGATACAGGATAGGCATGTGTAAACTCTCCTACTTGGAACTTGTTACAGCTCTCACATCAGGGGTTCTTAGCATTGTAGCATTTTTAAATTGGTCTTATTTTTTGGGACTTAACTTGCTCGCCTTCTTTGCGATAACTCTATGGTCGTTACACAAGCGCTGAAACCTAAGAGTCTTTGGGGAACACTCAGGCGTATTCTGAATCCTGAGCATTATGCCGAAAATTGGTTGTGTGAATTCGATCTGGTCTGGCCTTCTGATCTAGGCTGACTCGAAGTCATGTTTGTCCTCCCTTGATTTCTGTAAAGCCTACTCTATTCTACCCTACCATCTCCAAGAGTGCATAACACCCTTCACATCTCATCCTAAGTTTTTCTATTGGCAGCTTGACGAGATAGCGTCCATACCACTGTGCCCCTTTCAGGGTCCCACTCTCATCAGAATATGTATACAGTATTATAAGCTGACCACAATTAGGACATGTAATAATCTCTTCCTTAGGTATATCTATCACTCTTATCTCTTTCATCCTCTTATTCCGCCTCCTTACTTTTTAACCTCCGATATTGGTTGTGATCACTATGAAATCGATCTTCTTTCGGGCAGCGTAAACGGCCGCAGTTATCCCTGCAGGACCTGCCCCTACTATGATCAACTCGTTTATGTGGGAAGGTTCTTTCACTCTATTTTCCTCCAAAAAATATCAAGTTACCGTCTTTTCGGTCGTAATTAAATCCTTTTTGTTCCACTTAATGAAATCCTTGGCTGAATTTTATCGCTTACGTTATTTAGGCTCTTGCCCCTGTATGAATCCTTGTCGAGAAAATCGTCTTTCACATTAATTGAACGAATAAATTTCCAGAGCCAAAAGGTTGCCAACTTAAGAGCAAAGAGAGTTGTAAAAGGAATGTTCACGTTAGCCTTTTATATCGTCAAGACAACTGACCATTGGATGGGTATTGGAATCGACACACTGTGAAAACTGTGGGGCAGAACTACCAGAAGGTGCAAAATTCTGTCCTAATTGTGGTGTCCATGTAGGCAAGGTTGTAAAAGAGGAGTTCTCGGTCTTATCCGAAGACCTCATCAAGAAGATTAAAGAACTTATTCATGAGGGGAACGTCAGGAAGATCATCGTAAAAGATGTTAAAGGAAAGAGCTTCTTGGAAATACCGGTCACGGCGGGGATCGTAGGCGTCGTCCTCGCTCCATGGCTCGCAGCATTAGGAGTCATCGCCGCCCTCGTCACAAAATGCACCATAACTGTAGAGAGAACGGAATAAAATGAATACATCGGCTTTCAAGGTCATTCCCTTAGTCGAGATTTTCTTTGACCTGGATGAACCCTCTACGAACTAATTCCGGCTCGTTTTATGCGTGCCTTGCGCTTATTCGAACACACGCCAAAGGAATACACGAAGGATAGATCTTTACATGGGTCGGCCAGGATTCGAGCTATAAACGCCAGACTAACGACCTATCTCACAAATAATCTGGAATTGATCTTCTTATTTCCCTAAAAGAGCTAATTTACCATATTTTAAGACGAGTTACTTGCTCATTATGAATGAAATTAATTCATTCATCGCTGTCGATAAAGAGAGAGCAAGAAGAATTTCTTGTTTGTCAATTTTGTTTTAGAGCTTTATCTAACAATTAGAATAATTAAACTTGCGTAATAACATTATTTATTAAAAATAAAAAAGGAGGTGTTTGGAGGTTTTTGGGAGCGTGGTTGAGCTATTATTGTTGTTGACGATATTTCTCCACATTAGGGTAGTGTGTTCCAGAATCCTCTATCCGCTATTTTCTGTGCTCCTTGAGGGTCAGCAGGACCAGGGGTTACACCTGGTGGCAGAGGTTGATTATCGCCGCTATTATTGAAGGCTGCAAGCTGATTGGCTATGCTTAAGATTGCAGTTCTGTCGGTTCCACTGAAGGCGGCTTTTCCTGCAGCAATAAGACCTGCTCCAGTACCCAGATCGTCATCACCGAAGGCTTTAATGTTGAGCATAGCAGCAACCAACTGCTGGAGCAACTGCATCTTAGCTTGGTCTAATAGGCTTCTCTTTGCACCAGTGCTCGTCGTTGCTACGTTAGACCAGAACGCACCAAAGAGCTTCTCGTCAGTGTCGATAATCTTTGTACCTATGGTTTCTGTTGTCCACTTGCTCCATGTAAATGTCTTATGAGTTGCCCAGAATCCTTGAGTCCTCGTAACTAACTTCGTATAGTGGGCTGTGGCGGTGTGAGGTCCGTCCATGTGCACGGTTATTGCCCTGACTCCAGTGCCTTGCGATGTTCCATCGACATTCCAGTAGTCAAACCTGTAGTACTTGGGGGCAGATGGCGCTGTTAACCCAACATTAGTGCATTTGTCATACCAGCCTTCACCTGGAACAGTTACTATGTCTGATGGGTCTGTCTTTACTGTTAAGTAGTATTGCGTCTTGTAGACTAGGGTTATGGTTTTGGCTTCGTTCATGGTGACGCTTGCTAATGGATCGTATCTGTCAAACTTGTACCGAATGCCACCTACACCTGCTTCGCTTGGAACATATTCTTGAGGATCACTCACAGTTACAGTAGTACCAGCATCAACCCATTCAGTCCATGTTGTTGTCTTCTCTACTTCTGTGTAAGTGGTTCCGCATTGAGTGTATGTGACTTTGAATGTTCCTCCTAGAGCCTCGCTTGGGTCGGCTGTGAAAGTGATCTGGTATTGGGTCTTCCAGTTGGCAGTCGCTGTTTTAGGCCCATCCATGGTTATTGGGTCTGAAGGCGATGTAGTACCTGAAGCATCATCGCTCCAGTGAGTAAAGACATACTGGGTACCAGCAGGTCCAGGAACAATTAAAGGAGTCACTGTAGCATATGCAGTTGTCCCTGCATCATACCAGCCCATGCCGCCAGGGGTACCATATGGTGAAACCACAGTCAAATAGTATTGGGTCTTATAGTTGGCTGTGTAGGTGGTTGCTGTGCTGGGAGTTACTATGTTATGGGTTTGAGCTCCGCCATCGCTCCAGCTCATCCAAACATACTGTGTGCCTGTTGGTCCTGCAACTGGGGAAAGCGCTTCTAGAGTGTGGGTTGATCCTGGTGTCCAAGAAAAGTATGCAGGCGTATCATAGGCTACACCATCAACCTTAACAAATCCTGATCCAGTGACTGGGCTTGAGGTTATCGTTGTAGAAACTTCTGCTGGCGGTAGTGGAGCTTGGACTATTAACGTAACGTCGGTGCTATCCGCTTTGTCTCCTGTGCCAGTCTTCGTTCCCCTGACCTTGAAGGTGAAAGTGCCGGTTGAGCCAGATGCAGAGGTTATTATTGTCAGAGTCGAAGTCTTAGAACCAGATTCGCTAGACGAAAATGTCACCGGATTTAGACTGAAACTAGATGTGGAGCCACTTGGGAGACTCCCAACTACACTCAGGGTAACGCTTAGCTCTGAACCTCCTTTTTTAGCTACAGTTACTGTGTAAGTTGTCGAATCCCCCGCAGTTATGGTTTGTGTACTTGGTGAAACACTGACATAGTCTATGTCCGCATCGGTGAATGTTGTTGTTGCTGTGTTTGTTCCATCTGTGGCAACCACAGTGTAAACTCCCAGGATTCCATCAAGCAAGTAAGTCGTTGTGAAAGAGCCAGAAGAATCTGAAGTAACGATCCATTCATCACTATTATTATCAGGTCTAGTTACATTTATGCTCACTATAGCATTTGGATTGAAGCCTGAGCCATAGATTGTAACTGTTTCTTCAGGGGAGTAATCTTCTTTATCCGTCCAGATATTTGCACTTGAAGCTCTCACTGGAATAGATACACTCAAAAGAAGCATTGAAAGCATCAGCATTACAAGAATTATACTTGATGTTTTTTTCATCCTCTTCATGCTATACATTTTATAATCCTCCTAATTTTGGGGAGCTATCATCGTTCTCGCTTTAACGGGGGCTGATCCTCTTTTAGTCCCCCGGACTTTCTTATTTCGATCTAAGTCAGTCATGTCGAAGGTTGAAGAACAAGGCTAATTTAAATAAGATGGACGTGATGTGAATAAAATATTTATACAACGCCGATTATGGCGCCGCTAGCAACCATTCTAAATAAAGCTAAAATAATGGTCTACGCTTCCAACAACGATGTTTACAGAATTAATCTCACTTCATAACAATTCTCCAAAACACTAAGGCAAAAGTCCCATACGCTTTAGAAAATTGTTCATTTTCTCATGCTCCTGAATGTATTCCCAACCTTTTTTAGTCACAACAAGTTTCCCGCCCTCATGAGAGATCATGCCAAGTTGAATAAGATCGTCTAAATAATTTCGAAATCTATCATAGGGCAAATTAGCTCTATGTGCAACCCTTGTAGGACTAGGTTTGTCGCTCGATTGCAATTCTTCACGCAAAAACCGAAGTATATCGAAGTAAATCTGAAATCTACTGCGTTTCTCTACTTTCATTGCCGGCCCTCCCAGACATGTAATAAATACGGATGAGAAGAATTAGAGAAGCTAATCTAGCCACGTGAGCAAAGACGAATGCGATTTGACTACCATCAATTCCCCAAATGAATAAGGAATATTGAGCAAGCCAGAGAAGAGAAAACGCTGAAGGAGCCCATATCAAACCAGAAATTGCCTCATGTGACATTTCCAAATATTTGACAAGATGATAAATAACATATCCTAAAAAGACAAGATTTCCTATCCTAAAGAATTCGTCAACAACATTAACAGATGGAAGTTCCAGAAAAGGAGGCGCAACAAACGAGGCTCCAAAAAACAAAAGAATAGAGATGGCCGAAGCGAGTGAAACAAGGCTCAAAAAATATTTTGTTGCTCTCTCAGTTTTCGAAGAAAAATAATAGGTAAAAGCAACAAAAGCAAACCCCAAGCTTTGCGTAATCAATCGCAACCAGAGAAACGGCTCTGAAACTGCCACATCACTTTCATACATTAGAGATATTCCGAGGAAGATGTAAGAAGATGCCAGGAATGTGAAGCCGACCGGAAGCCCAAGCAAATATATAGAGCGCGTCAATCTATATGCTTTGAAGAAAAAATAAACAAGAATTAACGCCAACATAGTTGAAACAAATTCACTCGCAACTAAAGCTTCTGTGCTCACAGTTAAAAACCTCCTATTAATGCCCATTGAATCGGCGCTAAGGGAGAATCAACCGAATCCTCAGCCCTAACATAAACAAGGCCAAACTCATCATTCCCATCTTCCAATCTTCTTACTCAGCAGAATTGTAGAGTAATGCCTGCTTATCCTCTGATCTACTTTTGGCAAACTTTCCATTTCCTATATAGCGCCACCTTATGTGGGATTTATTCATACTATTCCTCTTATACTTGCCAGCATCATAATGACCATAGTACAGGTAAGAGTATACCTTTCCCTTCGACTTTACTGGCATCATCATATAAGCTATGTAAGGAAGCCTATTTAAAGGCTCAAATGGTAGTGGGTCGGCCAGGATTCGAACCTGGGACCTCTACCGTGTGAGGGTAGCGTCCTAACCATGCTTCCCGAACGAAAATATCTTCTCTTCGTTCTCTAGACGACCGACCCCTTCTGATAATGGGATAGCAGATGATTAAAAAAGATTTTCCATAAATCGATCAGAGTAGCATGTTATGTAGGATGTAATAGAATAGAGGGTAACGAGAAGAAATTAGCCAAAAAGCGTAGCATAGATTAGAGGGTTCGGAAGGTTGCTCTAATCCGATAAAATATGAAAAAGGTTTATAGTTGAGTCGGTTCTGAACAATGGAAGCAAATATTTTAATCCTAAGGCCTATTTGAACATATGGAGTTGCCAGAAGTTAAAATAAGAAAAGTTTTGGTTCCTACCGATGGTTCGGAGTATTCTATTAAAGCTGCAAAGTTCGCCGTAGACCTGGCCCGACTGAAAAAAGCCAGAATCGTTGCACTGCATGTATCAGCGATCTACTTGGAGCCTGAATTCCAGTCTGGTGTGCCATACGTAGATTTTCCGATTCTAACCAAAGAGGAAGAGAAGTTCGCCCAAATGTGCACTCAGTCGGTTGCCAAGCTTGCACGAGATTCAGGACTCGAGGTTGAAGAGAGGATCATAGGAACTGGTACGTCAGTTGTGCATACGATCTGTGAATTCGCAAGGAGAGAGGGTTGCGACCTCATAGTGGTGGGAGCAAAGGGTAGGAGTGGGATAAAGAAGCTTCTTGTGGGTAGCGTTTCAATGGGGGTTGTAACCAATGCTCCATGTCCTGTGCTAGTAGTTAGGTAAATGTAGATAGAACTTTGGAAAAGACTGTTCATATCTCAGAAATTATAGGAGCTTGGCTAAGAGTGCTGATCTTACTTCTTCGCACCAAGGGACCTATTCTTCAAGCGTAGACTCTCACTTCTGCACTTCCTGCACCTTGTAGCAGATAGGGGGTTCTTTGAGCCGCACTTTAGGCATATCTTGAAGAAGAGTCTCCTCTTCTGGGCCAACTGCTTTTTCATGACATCTGTAATGGGCATATACTACCCACCAACAGATCGTTCTTATTTATAATCTTTTTTGATTTTCTCGGTAAAGAGGATAAAGGACTTACGGTTCAACCATGGATACTTTTTCTCTTTTCTTTCTTGAAACCTTTTCTATGATCTTATATGTACACCAATCGCCACACATGGTGCATGCCCCGCTCTTACTTTTCTTTCTGTAATGAATCTCTTTTGCACGATCAGGGTCTACGCTCAGACTTATCTGGCTCTTCCAGTCGAGAAGAGAACGGGCCTCTGACATCTCTAAATCACGCTTCATAGCTCTTTCGCCAAGCTTCACTATATCTGCCGCATGGGCAGCTATCTTTGATGCTATTACTCCTTGACGGACATCCTCCACATTAGGAAGCCCGAGATGCTCTGCTGGAGTCACGTAACAAAGATAGTCTGCTCCGACCATGGCAGCTATCGCACCACCTATGGCCCCGGCGATATGGTCGTAGCCCGAGGCTATATCTGTCACAAGGGGGCCAAGCAGATAGAAAGGCGCACCGTTACACAAGGTCTTCTCTATCTTTACGTTAGCCTCTATCTGATCTAAGGGTAGATGCCCTGGACCTTCGACGATGACTTGTACACCAGCCTTCCAAGCCCTTTCTACGAGCTTGCTTATCGTCAGAACCTCATGGAATTGGGCATAATCGCTAGAATCAGCAAGGCTTCCAGGTCTCAGACCATCCCCCAAACTCAATGTCACATCGTATTTCTTTGCCAACTCAAGAAGATAATCGTAATCTGAGTAGAGGGGATTCTCCTTTTCATGGTGGAGCATCCAAGCAGCAAGAAACGCCCCTCCTCTGCTCACTATGCCGTTTAGCCTTGGATGGTCCATTATATACTTCACAGCATCTAAAGTTATGCCGCAATGCACTGTCATGAAGGCAACACCGTCCCTCATATGCTTCTCAATCACATTGAAGAGATAATCCACATCCATCCTGACGGGGCTCTTGTACCTCCTAATAGTTTCGATGTAAGCTTGGTATATAGGTACTGTACCGAGGGGAATCCGTACATCTTTAAGGATGGTATTCCTGATAAGGTCTAAGTCTCCTTCAGTACTCAAGTCCATGATAGTATCTGCTCCGTATCTGATAGCGACCTTTGCCTTCTCTAATTCTAGGTTCAGATCACATATATCGGGAGAATTGCCTATATTGGCATTGACCTTTGTCCTAAGGCTTTCACCTATGCCGAGGGGCTTAGAGTCCTTGAGACCATTATACATAATTACTGCTCTGCCATGGGCTATGTAATCCCTCAACTTTTCAGCAGATATGCCCTCATCATGGGCTACTTGCCTCACTTCTTCGGTGACCGTGCCTTGGCGTGCAGCTACCATCTGATTGACCATTTGATCTAAATTTATTTGAATCTTTTATATGAATGTTTTTCACCTTGATATCCCTTGAACGATCCTTTTAGTGCTTCTTTGATGGATATTTGGGAAGTTAAAACTCGGCTTTAAATGAAACCATAACAAATTTAAGAGTGGGCGGTATTCTTCTCCAGAGCTAGGTGTCGATATGTCAGAGCCCAATCCAATATTTATAGGTAAAAAGCCCGTCATGAACTACGTCCTGGCTTGCCTTACGTTGTTCCAAAACGGCAGCGACTCAGTGATCATCAAGGCAAGGGGAAGAGCCATAAGTAAAGCCGTCGATGTGGCTCAAATAACCATCAGAAGGTTTGCTACAGGAATAGGTGTAAAGAAGATAAATACAGACACAGAGCAAGTCAAGAGCAATAAGACCGGGAGTGTGAACAATGTCAGTTCTATCGAGATACATCTGGGCAGATAATGGGGACTAAGTGGCTCCATTACTCAACCATTTATACGATGGCAAGAAGATAGACGCCCTTATCCATAGTCTCATCTTTTTTTCTCGGCTTAGGCATAAACCTCAACTAATACTATGAGAGACGAGCTTTTTTACAGCAATTTGGTGCGGGGGGTTAGGTTCACATATACGTTTATAATCCACGTTTTTTGGCGCCGAGGAATAGGTTTACATTTCGGTTTAGTTCTCGGAGAAGTTCTAAAGAAACCTGTGTTTGGCACTTTGAGGCGGGAAAAAGTATTAGATTTTTGGTCTAACATAGCATTTCTTGCACAGAGTGTCATCTTTCTGGTATTAGGTGCTGGGTTTTCCATATCCGTAATGGCTTCAGTTTGGCTTCAAGCAACTATGATAATTCTGCTTCTCTTCTTTGTCATACGCCCCATATCTGTGCTTGCTGCTACACACTTCGAGAAAAAACTAACCAGAAATGAGAAGCTTTTTCTATCATGGATGGGAGCGCGAGTTAGTACTGTGAGGTTGTACTGTTCGCGCTCCATCCTGTATGCTATAGCATGGATGTGTAACTGAAGGTCTCCTTATAGTCTGTTATGTTGAAGATTGGCGCGTCTTATCACAGCATCGAGTATTATTCCTGTACCCATGGTCGCTAGGACAATCCAATCTAGTATTGCCAAGGTGTATAGCAACGTAGTATCAACTGTGCCTCCTTTTTGTATGACCGTTAACTCCCCCATTAGTACATATATCGAGTTGAACAATACCATAATCCATGGAAGTGCCCCAAGTGTAGATGTATACTTCCAACCCTTTTCAGCTATGGCTAATCTCAAACGGGAGAACCAGTAAACTATCATAAGGCTTGACGCTACCAACCCAAGAACTGATCCAACAAGCACCCACCACATGAACGAACACCTTTTAAGACTAATAGGTTAAGAGCTTTTCAACACTTTTGAAGATTGCTATATTGTTACTTTTGCTGATGTTCTGTTGATGTCTCTTAATGGAACATGAATTTTGGAGTTTAAACTCTTAACCACTTAGGTGTAAAAGCGTTTTACCAGCTAGCTAGCTAAGCTTGAAGCTGAAGGCAAAGTCAGAATCATAGAGAAACGGTTTGTTGGACAGCGCAAGCGATAGCGCGCGCAACAGCTTTAAAGTGAAATTGCGCGTTTTGCAAGCAGAAGTTTTGGTTGTGAGCTCTCTAGAAGATGGCA
>JACGUG010000094.1 GCA_024256285.1 archaeon | reverse complement strand
AGACACTTAGACTATGTTAAACCTTCTTCTATGGCAAAACTCAAAAATAGGGGTGTATATCTTTGCACCTGAAGTGGAATTGCTGGTGGGCAGATGAAAGTAGTAGTCTATAAGAAAGCCTTGGAAGGCGCCATCAATCAGATCAAAGAAGCACTCGACGAATTTAATGTCGAATATAGATTGGTGCAGTATCTGTCTCCTCAAGAATTAGAGGGATCAGAACTTATAATAGTTGTCGGGGGGGACAAAGATGTCTTGCAGGCCTTCCATAAAATAGGTAAGTTCAAGGTACCTTTAATGGGCGTCAACGATTCTAACGAAGGCAGTTTTCTCACAGAAGTCAGCATCAAAGGCTTTCAAGAAGCCTTCAAAAAAGTGGTGGATGGCGAGTATCAGGTAGAAGAGGCCATAAGGTTGAGGGTGATAGTTGATGGCAAAGAGCTACCACCAACATTGAACGAAGTTGCGATCTTCTCATCTAAAAGTGCTACTCTTGTGGAGTACGTGTTGACCGTCGATGATGAGATGGTTTGGAGGGATTACAGTGACGGTGTGATCATCTCTACGCCAACAGGCTCCACTGCATATTCTATGTCTGCTGGAGGACCCATGGTCCTTCATAGTGCTGAGGTATTTACAATAGTTTCTGTGAATTCTCTTGATGTGACTAGACGCCCTTTGATCGTCTCAGATAAATCATACATAAAGATCAGCGAGATAAGTAGTAGTCATAGATGTGAGGTGATAGTTGATGGGACTTATAGAGTTAAGGCAAAGAAGAGGATTGAAGTCTCTAAGTTCCCTGAGCCTGCAAAGTTCTTAAGACCGTCAGAGAGCTCAAAAGCTATGGAGAAGATGGCCAAGAAGGTCAGACTTGCAGAAGACCTCTTTAAGATGCCCCCAAGTGCGAAACTCATCCTTAAAACATTGGAGTATGAGGGGGAATTGACTCAAAGAGACCTAGCAAAGAAGACTATGCTCCCTGACAGGACTACTAGGCTAGCACTTTCTCTTCTTATAGAGAAGGGGTTGGTTAGAAGGAAACCAACGCTCCGAGATGCTAGGCAGAAGGTGTATTATGCTACTTAATTTCAAATGAATAAATAAAATCTAATTAAATTTTGAGAGTGCAAACTTGGAAAATGTGGGAAGCGGCGCCTACTAGAATTTCCTCAGATGCATCATATCTTTTGTCTGTGGAGAAATGGAAAGAAGACTCGAGAAACTTAAGCATAGTAAAGAAGATCGAAATCAAGTTTTAAATAGGCTGTTAGATGAAGTGGTGATAAAGAAATAGAAATTCGAAATAAATCACTCACACTTAACAAAAATTGTTAAGCCTGTTTCTTTCCGTAACCAGTCGGAAGGCGGGGCTTTGGAACCTGAGAGTGGGTTAAACTCTCAAAGTTTCCAAAAGGGAGGTGATCAAAACATGAATGATGAAGAAGAGCGTCCGAGATTTATGAACATATTGAGAGCGTTGCCCATCCTATTGCTAGTATTCGGTCTGATCTTCGCAGCAGTCTTTTTCTTTACAATGTTCGTAAACGTCTCAGTCGGTCATTCTGCCGTGTTGGTAGATCCTTTAACAAAGACCGTCTCTGATCCCGTTCTTGGACCTACATGGGCTGTTAAAGCTCCTTGGGTTAGTGCTGTCGACATATACTATGCTGTCGATACTCTTGGTATGTGGGGCACTGGGGAAGATCCCTTTGCAGATTACCCCTCAGTAAAAAGCTTCAGCAAAGACCAGCTTGAGATGGAACTGGATGTAATGATCAGGTGGAGGTTGGATCCTGATAAAATCTCTGATCTATACAAGAACTACCCAAATCTCAATTGGAAAGAGAAGACAATAGTTTCTATCGTTCGACAGACGATAAGGTTCATCACAAAGGAGTATACCGCGATTGAGACGATAGAACGAAGAGACTTAATCGCTCAGGTTATGCAAGAAGAAATTCAAGAGAAGCTTAATGAAGAACCAAGTCTAGCAGGAGCGATATTTGGTTTTGAATTTGAGCTGAGAAACATCGGGTTACCATTGACGTACACTGATGCCATAGAAGCCAAACTTGTTGCAGAACAACAGAAGATACAAGCGGAATTTGAAAAGGAAAGGATACTGATCCTTGCGAATGCAACAGCCCAACAGGCAATAATAGAAGCAGGAGGAATTTCACAAGCCAAGATCATAGTTGCAGAGGGTGTGCAGGAAGCGATCAGCATGATCATCGAATCGGCAGGCATAACGTCTTCAGAGGAGATCGCTCAACTTTACCTTTGGGTAGAAGCCATAAGGGAAATTTCACCAGACATAGACGTCCTGATAATAACAACTGGCGAAGACGGTGTTCCATTAATATATCAGATACCATAAATAAAAAGAGGATATTCCTACAGTTTTTCTTTTAACATAGACAACAAACAATAGACAAAATGTTTGAATGGGATTATACCAATCGAGAATAATGAAGGCAAGATAATGAGTTCAAATCTTAATCTTACTCAATTGTTTCATTTTTGCTATCCACCTCTCTGATCTTTGCTTTTAGCAGGCTTAGGGCAATTTCACTTCACACCCACGCTGATCAGTAATTATACATGCGCCCCTTCCTTAACTGAGGGCGTTACAGTGAGCTGGTTATGACACTGGAATTAGCTCGTCGAGATGCAGGATTCGATTGCCCTTACGTCGCTCGTGGCGAAACCATGGAAGAAGTATGGCAGATGCTTTAAAACATGCCAAAGAACCGGGTATAACAGACGAACAACTAAAAGATCCAAAAATGATGGAAAAAATCAAAGCAGTAGTCAAGGAAGAGTAAAAAATCTCCTTCAAGATCGGGCATTAAGAGTCAGAAGGTAAAGTGGTAGAGCAGGGCTCAGAAACTTACAGATCAACCCCAAGCGGGTTTCAGGCGAGAAAAAATTGCAAGTATTGTAATAAGTCACTGAACTTACCTCTGAACCTTCGGCTGTATGTATGCATATACGCGCAAGCTGAAGAAATACTGATCTTGGGCCCAATAAGGATAATCCCAACCATTATGCAGTCGATTCTCCACGACGAAGGTGTACTATTCTACTTAACGCCAAAAATTCTTCCAATAAGAATCAATTTCACAATTAATCGTTATGAGCCTCTTTCGTAATCTATCTATCTCTTGATTAAAAATTAAGTTTAAATAGGACGCCATCTCTCTTCTTTCGGAGCGGGTCGAGTATGTCAAGTAGTAACTCTAATAACGCTGCCCCGACCGATTCGTCTAAAGAGAAACCCGGAACACCGGCACCTAAGGAGGCGAAGCCTGAGAGGAGGGCTCCTTCAAATCATATATACATTGGGAAGAAGCCTGTCATGAGCTACGCCACTTCTGCCT
>JACGUG010000093.1 GCA_024256285.1 archaeon | reverse complement strand
AAAATCAAGTAGATATAGGGGCTAGTTTAAAGAAAGGGGAGAGATATACTGTAAGGTTAGAATACCCGATAAAATCTTCAGATTTCATAAATGTAAAGGACAGTTTATTCGAGCTTCTTGTTCCCTTGAAACCTTCCATCGACGGTGTTATAAATGAATACACTGTAAGAGTCACATATCCAGAGGGTTTCTTAGTCCATGACAAGACGGAGGAATTTAAAGTAAATGCCAACCCCTTGGATGATGGTGAGCTAAGGGTAGCATTTAGACACGGGCTGGCTTGGGCTTCTACAGATATAATGCCAGTAGCTTCTTTCATCTTTGCAATTACATTGATAGCCTCTCTAATCGTAGGAAGACCTATGGTTAAAAAAGAGGAAGGAGTGATAAAGAAGATAGAAGATTATGCCGAGTCTTTTGATGAGAAGATTACAGCTAACAAGGAGCTGATCGACACATACAAGAAAAGGCAATCTGGCCAGATCTCCAAGAGTGAGTTCAATAAGATGCGCCAATCGATCGAGGGAAGAAGGAATAAAGCTTCTACGAATATAAGTGTGTTGAGGTCTGAGTTGGTCGACGAGCAGCCTTCACTTCAAAAGCCTCTGTCCAACATCAGCGATCTCAATCAAAAGTACGATCAAGCAGTCAGAGATTTACTCGACCTTTATGAACAGTTCTACACCAAGAAGATCAAAGGCAGGATCTTTGATCGACTTCTACCCCGAGATCAGAAGAGGCTTTACAAGATCGAAAGAAGGCTATTGGACAGCATTGATTTACTTCGTAGTGAAGCAGAATAAATGGCATGCCAACTTAAATTTTAACAGGCTTATTCAGCGCAAAGTTTAATTTAGATTCATCTAGAGGGACTGGTAAGGATATGGTCACAGTAGTAATAGACTTAGATAAATGTGAAGGATGTGGAGATTGCGTAGATGTCTGCCCTGTAGGCGTCTTTGAGCTAGATAACGATAACAAGAAGGCCAATGTGGTGGATCAAGACGAATGTATTGTGTGTGAGGCATGCGTAACTCAATGCCCAAATGAGGCTATAACCGTCTCAGAGTAAATCCTCCAAACATAGTTCCATGCTTTTATATGAGCTTCTCAAGATATGGCATAGCAGCGTCTACCGCCGCCCCAATCCCTACAGTGGCATCAGTAGTAGTATCTACAGCTTTAAGTGATATCTCGAGTGCTGAGAGCAGTGCAATCGTATCCCTTGAAGTTATATTCCCAAAATGTCCTATCCTGAGTATCTTGCCCTTTAGATCGCCCAAGCCATGAGCCAGATAAATCTTGTAGCGCTCCCTCATCATTGAATGGATATCGAAAGCCTTATCATGAGGAGTGTAGAAGCCAGTCACCGTATCTGCCCTATAGCCCTCTTCAACTACGAATTTGACATTTAAGGCCTCCAGACCAGCCCTTATGGCATCTGCTATGATTTTATGCCTCCTCACCCTATTCTCCAATCCCTCTTCTTTGACCATAAGCAAAGCCTCACGGAGAGCAAGTAAGACTTGTATCGAAGGTGTAGCCAGATACATCTTGGGGTTCTCCATAAAAGTCTTCCACCTCACCAAGTTCATGTAGTATGAATGGATGGGGGTCTTTCGATTCTCGATAGCATCCATGGCTCTTTCAGAGACTGCCAGAAGAGTTGCACCTGGAGGAGCAGCTATGACCTTTTGAGAACATGTAATGACTATGTCTGCCCCAAGCTTATCGAAGATAAGCTCACACCCCCCTACGCTACAGACGGCGTCGATGATGCTGTAAACGCCATGTTTTCTTGCTATTTTCACAATATCTTTTATGGGGTTTACTAAACCAGTCGAGGTCTCCACATGAGTAACAGTGATGGCTTTATAACTCCCTTCTGAAAGTTTCTCATCTACAACCTTAGGGTCGGCATACTTGCCTAAGTCAAAATGTAAGGCTTCAACTTTTGCACCGTGTATTATAGCAAGGTCTATGAATCTCTTCCCAAAATAACCTGTGTCAGAGCATAAAACCTTATCTCCAATCTCGATAAGGCTCGCTATTGAAGCTTCCATACCTACAGTGCCAGAGCCAGATATAACGAAAGGCATGCCTGTGTAATTCACAAAGATATAACGGGTCAGATCGAGGATCTCTTTGAAGCTCTCAACAAACCTAGGGTCCTTATGTCCCATCTGAGGTCGGCTCATGACTTCAGCTACACGATGAGCTAGGTTAGTAGGTCCAGGTATCATCAATAGCTCGTCTTCCATGGAATGATCACGATAATCATAACCGTCAAACTATTCCTTAAAGGCTTTTTGGAAGATTAAAACACCAATCTTAGTAATTGTTAGAAGGTTGAGTTCAATCTGCAATCTGAAAAAATAAAGGGGTAGGCTATTTCGAAGCCCTTTCTAGGACTACTTTCCAGACCTTTAAAGAATATTCGAAATCTACAATTGGAATAACTTCGAAGCTTACAATCATACTGCCTGGATCCTTTGAGATGATCTCGTTGAGTTCTTCATGAGATTCTACATCACAGATCGTGATTCCTTCGACTCTTCCAGCGAAGGTGTATGAGGCGAGGACCTTGCCTTTTTCTCTGAGACTCTTCATATATTCGATCTCAGCTGGTATTACATTTATTGCTTCCCTCATCATTTCTGGAGACATCGGTAGTAAGCACCACTTAACCAAGAATCTCATGTTGGGACGAATAACGTAAGGGTCGTTTATATATGTTAAAAGACATAAAAATGTCGATATATTTGGATAGAAAACCTCTTTAAAACCGATTTCTTCTTTAATTCCCAAAAAAGTCTACAAAAACTTCTGTGGATTATCAAATTAAAATACCTTCCTTACTCACACTACTCGTACACTCTTTATTTAGTCAACTTTTAGCAAAAATTAAGTTAGATGTAATCTAAAATTTCCCTCAAGCTCTTGATGACCTTTACTCCTAACTTTGAGGCTATATCTTCGTCACCAAGATAAAACCCAAGCCCTGCTTTTTGAAGGAACTTGGCATTGTAAACCGAATCATCAACAGCTACACATTCGCTCAAGCTCAACCCTAAGGACTCTACCAACTCCGCCAAGACCAAGTGCTTGGACATAAGATCGACCCTCATTATGCCGTCGCCGGTCAGGAACCCCTTCTCGTCTACACATAATTCATTGACGTATACGTGGTGAATCCCCAACCTTCTGGCAATCGAATCGGCAAGTAGGCTTATCCCAGCAGATATTATAGCTGTCTCTATACCTTTTGAATGGATGGATTCTAAAACCTCCTCTACCTCATCTCTTAGATTACAATTTGAAAGTATCTCTGAGATTTTAGATATGTGTAACGGTTTTGGCCATGCAGATATATCTCTTCTCATAAATTCAGCGTAATCTATCATGCCTTGATGGTATAGGGCAAAGGTCTGTCTA
>JACGUG010000092.1 GCA_024256285.1 archaeon | reverse complement strand
CCTCCCCTTGAATTCTTCACTCGGTTGATCCTCGTTACGAGGTCAGCGAAGTACTTCATCGTATAAGCTGTCAACTTGCCACCAGTAAACATTGCACTAATAGGACCTAAGCCAAGGGGGTCCATTGTATGAACTCCTATCACTTTTGTCTGGGAGGAGATAAAATCTTCAATACGATCGGGGTTCACAACTATAACTTCACTTCGTTTGTAACCTTTGAGTAGAGCGGCTTCTAACTTCCTCAATCCATAAGGCGCTACAGAAGCCACTCCACTCTTAGATACGATAGGCGGAGCAATGAAGTTGAACAAAATTTCTGGGATCTTCTCAGTAGGAGCACAGCTTAGAAAGTCGAGAAGGGGGATACCTCTATATTCGCTCATAAGTGTCCTATCTGCAACTAGAACAACCTTGTATCCCAAGTGAGACACTCCCTCCATACTTACAAGACTTGCTCGAGTTCCCTCAAGCCCTTATGCTTCCTTATGAGGGAAGTTAGAAAAATCAAGGGGACACCTCCTAAACCCCACCTGCTAGTGGGCACTCCGGCCTATGTATGAGCCCAATCACAGACTCAACCGAGCTTTTCAATTTAAGAACTTGAAAGATTGTAAAAGTTGAAAGAAGATTTAAGCTTTGTGGGGGCGCCCATTAAGGCCTTTTCGGTACCCTTCAGAGATTTCTTGGTCTGCTGTAAAAGATAGATAAGCCAATTAGGGCTGAATTATCTTTATGGCTTCAACTGGACATTGGGTCTCGCAAGCCAGACAGTATATGCAATCTTGCTCATTTACGGGGTCTGCCTTCTTTTCTGATTTTGAATGCCCCGGCGTATCTAACCACTTGAATACATCTACTGGACAGACATCGAAGCAGATACCGTCAGCTATGCAGATATCGAAGTCTACAGCAACTACCGTACCATGTATGCCCAGTACTTCGGGTGGTTCGACTGGCCCCCATACATCATGGCCTTCATGCTTACTCACAACCTTTCTATTACTTTGGAAATTTGGATCGATGGCCATTTCTATCGACCGATGCACCATCTTAGTCCATTTTAAACTTTATGGAAGAATCTGGATCGATGAAAAGTTATGAGAAAGATTGAAGTATGTGGCCCTTGAACCTATGTGGAATATTCGCCCTCAAATATTTTAGCGGCACGGAGTAGTTCCCCGGTTTAATTGAACCGATCTATGAGCTTTATCCAATAAATTAACACCACTTTTATACTGTCAAGTTTAAAGCTATCTCAGCTATATTGGCTCCATACTCAGCTATCCTTCTAAGACTTTCAAGAATGAGTTTGAGCCCCATAATGGTTCTGACATCCATCTCATCTGCCAGCAGTTTCTCTGTTATTTCTCCCTCAAGCTTGGAGATGGCCTCCACCCTATCGATAGTTTGGTGAGCCAATTCAGGGTCGAGCCTAAAAAGAGCCTTCATGGCATCTTCAAATAATGTGTTAGATAAGGAGCCCATCTCGATCACCTCTTTTAGATCGACATCCGATAGATCCATATCGAAAGTTTGAACATCCTTTGATATGTAGACGGCATGGTCTGCTGCTCTCTCAACGCTTTTCGCTATCACCCTGTACTCTTGGCAATCTTTTGGGTTTTTCAGACCTATCTCTTCCAGCATAAAGCGGTTTTGAAGCACCATCTTAAGCTGCCTAACTATGAAATGGCAGAATCTATCGACTTCATCATCTCTCAAGATAACTTCTTCTGCCAAGAGCTTATCACCTTCTGCAAGAGCTTTCAGTGAATCTTTCTGCATAGATGAAGTGATGATGGACATCCTCTCTAGAGCCTTCTTCAATGGGAGGTCTGAATGCCTTGATAGGCATTGTGTTGTTATTCTCTCTGATGATTCTTCGATTATCTCGACCCCGATCAACACCCTCCTTATGACGTCTTTTATGTATGATTGAAGCATCGAATCACGTTGGATGAAGTGTAGCTTGATTATATCGTAGCCTGCAAGGTAGTTTGAGATGTAATCCCTTAAAACTACATCACATTCTGTATTGGCCTTCACCTCTATTACAGTCTCAGAAAGTGTCTCACGTTCAACTTCGCCTCTAGGCATGATGAGTAGAGACATATCCGATTGGGGTACCATAGCCACAAAATCCTTGGGCTTCAACCCTACACCTATGGCCCATGATTTAGGAAGGGTAACGATGTAACTTGCACCGCCTGTAGTCTGCACCCTCCTTAATTCGACTTTGGCAGTCAAATTCCTCAGCAATAAAAAATCCTTCTATATATTAATGTATATCAATAGATTGTGTCGATAAACTATATATGAATGGTCGACCCTTGCATTTGAATGCAAAGCAGCAGTAAGGCAGTTACAGGGATTTTATTGATAGATAAGATCGAATAGATTTCAAAGTTAAAGCAGAAAGACGTTTATACCCCTCTTCTCAACTTCTTCTTGTATTTCCTATAGGGCTTCTCTATCTCTTCATGATCTTCCACAGTTATATAGTATAGAGTTGTAATCTTTCTGGTTCTTGCTTCTCTCGATCTACCAAGAGACCACCAATTTTAATGTTGGTATAGGTTCCCTTATGTGTAAATTACATCGATTCTCCTTAGATTTTTTAAATAAATATAAACTGGAAGGTCGGATAATTCATCATGGTAAGGTTACTGGATATAGGATTGGAGAAGCTGAACAATATGGTCTTGGACATGGCTCAGCTATCGGAGAAAGCTGTCACAACGGCCATCCAAGCTTACACCGAAGGAAGAGATGTGAAAGATGAGGTCTTCAAGTGGTCCGAATCACTCAGAATACTCCAGGACGAAGTGAGTGAGCTCGCTATCGAATTGATCGCAAGGTATCAACCTGTGGCGTTAGATCTGAGGTTCATAAAATCGTCTATGGAGATCACCTATGGTTTCTCTCGCTTCGGTCGTTACGCCCTTGACATAACAGATGTATTGGATGTATTCGGAGACCTTTCTAAATGTGACCACTCTACGATAATAAAGATGGGAGAAAAAGTGAAAGAAATGATCTACACAAGCATCAGAGCATTCACAAAGAGGGATGTAAGGTTGGCAAGAACCCTCCAAAAGAAGGACGATGAAGTTGATGCAATGTATAGAGAGTATGTGGAAAGCACAATAAATAAGCGAGGAGGAAATTTAAAATGTTTCATATCTGCCGCTCTAATCTTAAGGTATCTTGAGAGGATAGCTGACCACGCCAACTCTATAGGTGAAACTGTAATTTACATCCTTACGGGTGAGCGCACTCCTAGGAGATGAATCTGAATCTCGGGAGGTTTTCGTAATTTATGGGACGTATATCTCGCTCTTTACATTATAAAAGAAATCGAACATTTAATATGGCGCCGGGGATGGGATTCGAACCCATGAGACCCGTAGGGGTCACCGGTTTTCTAGCATTGAAGCCTCGAGACCGGCCCTTTCGGCCACTCAGGCACCCCGGCAAT
>JACGUG010000091.1 GCA_024256285.1 archaeon | reverse complement strand
TGTTGCATAATGGCTTAGGTTATGATGTACCACTAATTAAGAAGGTTGAAAATATAGTCCTTCCCACAGACAAGATTATAGATACTATGATTTTATCTAAAATGTTCTTTCCAGACATAGGAGGACACGCTAAGCCACATTCTATAGAAGCATGGGGACAGAGGTTTGGTATCCCTAAACCTGAGCATGAAGACTGGAGTCAGTTTTCTCCAGAGATGCTGCACAGAAACAAAGAAGATGTGAGAATCACTACAATGCTGTTTCATCACTTAGTACATCACGGATTTGATATTAATGGCTTATAAAGCAGTTGATCTTAGTCATGAGGTAGACTTGGTTAGTGTACTAACTGAAAACAGTCGCATCATTTTTGAGGACGAGTGGGGCAATAGATATAGAATAGATGCTAGCTACAAGCCAGCACATGATGATGGTCAACTTATCTGTTATTTACAGTATCATGAAGATGCTCCTCCCTGGAGTACCATTAAGGGGGCAATTTAAACAATGAGGGTGAGTTGTCATCTTGAGCCTAAATATGCGCTAGGAGATGTAGTAAAGGCAAAACATTTTAACGGCGCAGAATGGATAGGGGAGATCTACGCAATAAGGGGTTACACTACTGGTTATTACTATCAGGTAAGTAGTTGCCCTGGCTCCCCCACAGTATCCTTCACTCTGGCGGAACACGAGATTACTTTCATTCACAAATAAGGAGGTGTAATGGTAGATTGGGCTAATGCATATAAAACAGAAAGGCAAGCAGCTGAGATATTCGCAGAACAAGAAAGAGTGGGCTGGTTCTTTGATAAAGAACGAGCTGAATGGCATGTAAATTTTCTAACAAATGAATTGGAGAGACTTTATGAAGAGATAAGACCACATCTAACATACAATGTTAAACAGATATCTAAAACACCAATCAACAAGCCCTTTAAAAAACTAGATGGAACTCCTTCTGCTACTCTTGTTAAGTATTGTGATAATGTTGGCTTGCCAGTCGATGTGGTCGGTGGTCCTTTTTCTAGGATCGCTTTTGAAGAACCTTCGCTCTCATCCGCCGCCCAAGTTAAGGAGCAGTTATATAGGCTTGGATGGAAGCCCACGGTATATAACTACAAAAAGAAAGGAAAAAAGCTTGTCTATGGACCTGATGGAGATCCAATCAAAACATCCCCAAAGCTCACTGAAGACTCGTATGACAGCTTGCAAGAAGGCATAGGCCCTAACCTAAAGAAATGGATGATCTATTCCCATAGGCTAACTAACTTTGAAGGATGGCTTAGGGATCTTAGGCCAGACGGTACTATTCCATCTGTAGTAGATGGGTGTGGTACTCCTACTGCCAGGGTTAGGCATAGGGTAATTGCAAACGTGCCTAATGAAGACTCTTTATATGGACCAGAGAGTAGGGAAGTTTTTATACCAAGGCCAGGAAGATTGCTTGTGGGAGAGGACCAAGCCCAGATTGAAGCTAGGTTAATTGCTAATGTAAGTATTATTATTCTTGGGCATACCAAATTAGCCGATGCAATTATGGGACGGGACTTTCATCAGGTTATCTTTGAGGCTTTAGATGGATTGTGTACAAGCAGACAGGCATCGAAGAAACCTGAATATGCTTTTTTCTTTGGAGCACAAGAAAAGAAACTTGGGCAAAGCATTGACAATAAGCCTTTAAGTTGGTCCTTTGAGAAGGCTGGCAAAGAAGTGATCGGCCTGATGAGAAAGAATATCCCCGGTATCATTGAGGTACGAGAGGCTCTTAATAAGGCCGCTAAGAGGGGTTACATCAAGGGCCTAGATGGTAGAAAGCTATTTATTCGGAAGCCCCATGCCGCCCTTAATACGTACACTCAGGGCAACGGAGCTATATGCTGTAAGACTGCAATGATTAAGCAAGTACAGTACGCAAAAGAGCAGGGACTAGATGCTATGCAGGTAGGGTTTTATCATGATGAGACTCAAACAGATGTTGCCCCAAATGATGCGGAACTTTTTGGACATTTAGCTGTCCAAGCTATAAGAGATACAGGCACAATGTTTAATCTTAAGGTTCCCCTTGACGGTAACTCAAAAATAGGAAACAACTGGGCGGAGACACATTAATGAATTAGATAAGCAAACTGAAACATACAAGTACACAATAATAAAGCAAGAGGAAAATAACATGGGTCTAAATGCAAAACCGACTAGCCAAGAAAACTATGAAAATCCTTTCACCAAGACTTCATACTTGGGAAGAATTGCACAGATCATAGATCTTGGCCAGCAACCGCAGAAAGACTGGCAAACAGGTGCAGAGAAAGATCCTCTGTATGAGGTAATGGTCACGGTTGAATTCCCGGAAGTAGTTAACGATGAGGGTATGCCTAAGTGGCTATCTAAGCGTTATAACTTCCCGTATGCTTGGCCGAAGAAAGCAGGTATCTCTAAGAAGAGTAATCTGTTTAAGTTGATGAATACCTTTTACCCGGATCTTATGACTGAAAGTGAGCACTTCCCCGCTTATTCGTACTTTCATCCAACTATTTGGTCGAAGCTACTTGATACGGAAGTTTTCGTTGAGGTAGGACAGACCAGTGGCGGTCGTCCTAAGATCGTTAACTTGAGTAGGGTTCCTGATTTCGGTAACCCTATTGATGTTCCTGCATTGGCTACTCCGCCACTGTTGTTTGATATCGATACGGCTACGGTAGATCAGTGGCTTTCTCTTTATAAGTGGCTAAGGAAGGATCTCTTAAATGCCTTGGATGAGGATACGAGAAAGGCAGCTCAAAATCTGGAGGATCAGGTTCCACCAGAAGATCAGCTTAAGAAGAGAGAAGAGGAAGATAAACCGGCAGTAAAGCCGGGTAAGGCTAAGAAAGCTAAGGGACCGGCACAACAGGCTGATTCAGGTGCTTTTGACGATGATATCCCCTTCTGATAAGATTGCTGTCCTTGTTAAGGATATTGATGAGTTTTATCAACACGCTATTGACGCATCTGTTCGGTATTCTTTAGGTGGTATAGGTGGTTGTAAGCACTATGAGGTAGAAGAATTTCCAGCTAGATTTAGGAAGTACCTCGACGATTACGTTAAAACAGATAAAAGCTCAAACCAATGTTGTGTTGAGTACCTATACAACAATGGATATTTAAACATATAAACAACCCAGGCCAAGGAAGGCCTTTACAACAAGAGGAACATCAATTGATTTTTAGTACAACTAAATACAAAGTTGAGATTAACCCAGAACACAATGGGTATATCGTCGTTAATCTAGATAATTACATTGAAGAGTTTACGTCAAATATGTTGCCCGAAGCTATTAATGTTTGTAAGATGCTGTCAGCAGCTCTTATTGCAGTGGAGAAAGAAACAGACGAAACTTCAGATGAAGAAGAACTTTCAGAATCTTTAAAGGTATTTTCAAGGCACTAAACTATGGGCGCTCTTGAGGCACATGTTAGGATTAAAAAATTACGAGCACTACTAATTGTCCATAGCTATATTTATTATAGAC
>JACGUG010000026.1 GCA_024256285.1 archaeon | reverse complement strand
GACCAAGATCAGATCTCTTTTGATAGCTCTTGCCCCAGTAACCAGACCTATGAGGGGGCTATGTCCAACACCTTCCATATCTGCTATTACACAAAGTTCAGGATACTTCCCAGAGAAAAGATTTGAATATAACTCTGCCTGTTCCTTGTCCCTCACCACCACAGCAACGCTATCAGAGACTTGGTACGCTGAATCTATGATCCACTCTACCATCCTCTTACCGTTTACTACTTCCAAGGCCTTATTCCTTCTGATAGAACCGATCTGGAAACGTCTATTCTCTCCACCAGATAGGATGGCAATGCCTACATCCATCTATAGAACTCACCCCGATCTAAAGTCTAAAAGTGATGTAATCAACTCAACTGCGCTTTACTTTCCTCTTACCAGGCTCAGTCATAGCGTATATGTCGAGTATCTCATCCAGAGTCTCTTTGGAAAGCAAGCCTCTCTCCAAGACTACCTCTCTTATCGTTTTACCAGTAGCTAGGGTTTCCTGCACGACCTTTGCAACCTTATCAAAGCCTATGTAGGGGTTCAAGGCTAAGGCGATCCCAGGGCTACGTTCGGCGATCTCTTTACACCTCTTCTCATTCGCAGTAATCCCTACCACAAGCCTCTCAGTAAATACATGCACAGAATTCTTCAGTATATGTAAAGACTGTATCAAATCAAAGGCTATCACGGGCATCATTACATTGAGTTCCAGTTGCCCTGCCTGTGCAGCAAGAGTTATCGTCAGATCGTTCCCTATAACTTGAAAAGCCACCATGTTCATGGCTTCTGCAATAACGGGGTTGACCTTACCTGGCATTATGGACGATCCAGGCTGGACTGCAGGCAGATTTATCTCACCCAACCCAGTAACAGGACCAGAGCTCATCAACCTAAGGTCGTTGGCTATCTTTATCAGATCTACCGCTAAGGTCTTGAGGGAATTGGAGACTTCGACGAAATCGCTCATAGACTGAGTGATCGCTATCAAGTCCCTTGCAGAACGAAGGTTGAATCCAGTGTAATCTCTTAGCCCCTCTATGACTAACCTAACATACTCAGGGTCTGCATTTAGACCTGTCCCAACAGCCGTCGCACCTATGTTCAACTCCTCTAAAGCAGTTGCTGCCCTATCTATCCTCTCAATGTCACCGGCTACCATAGAAGCATACGCCCCAAACTCTTGACCCAGACGGATAGGTGCAGCATCTTCAAGATGAGTCCTTCCAGACTTGACGACCCTATCGAACTCTACAGCCTTTTTCCTAAGGGCTTTCTCAAGACTTTTCAGCTCTGAGATCATCTGTTGAATCATAGAGAGGCAGGCGATGCGCATAATTGTTGGAAATACATCGTTGGTGGACTGGGCCATATTCACATGATCGTTAGGATGGACGATGCTGTAGTCTCCTCTCCTCCCCCCTAAAAGCTCTATTGCCCTATTGGCCAGAACCTCGTTTGCATTCATATTATGAGAAGTCCCAGCCCCTGCTTGGAAGACATCTACCACGAATTGATCATGCCATCTTCCTTCGATGACCTCTTCAGCTGCAAGAATTATAGCGTCTGCGATCTTGGGCTCTAAGTCTCCGATCTTCATATTTGCCTCAGCCGTAGCCTTCTTGACAATGGCGGTTGCTTTTATGAACTCTGGATGAGGTTTTATCCCGCTTATGGGGAAATTCTCTATCGCCCTCAAAGTCTGAATCCCATAGTAAGCCTCTTCTGGAACCTCCTTCTGCCCAAGGGGGTCCCTCTCTATCCTTTTCTTAGGTGCCATGTTTGCCATCTCAGATTGGAATTAGTTATGTTTTAACTTTTTACTCACACTTTAAAGATATAGGAGCGAACCTTATGTGATAGGTTCAGCCTACTCAAGTCGATCTCTAACAGACTCCCTTTATCTGCTTTCTCAAAATCTGATCTGCAATCTGGTAACAGATCGTCCAATTTAGTACATCTTTCGACTGCAGATGGGTCCTTGCCTGCAGGGAGATCGAGGGTCTTGAAGATCGTTGGAGCTATCAGCTTTGCTGATGAAAGCATGGCCCAGCAGACATCTCGAATCTCCCATTGAGCTGTACTATCACACCTCTGGCTAAAGATATGTCTAAACTCCCTTGGATTCGCTGTGATGGTTATGTTGGTTTTACATGCAGATGGGGCGATGAATCTTGCATCCTCTTTGTGTAACCCTTTCTCTGAGTAGGCTTCATACATACGCCCACTAAGAGCCATGAAGTCATCGTAACCAAGCTCGATCTTAACTCCATTTACTTCTCCTTGGACCTTCTCTTTTACGTCTATGGATGGAGGTTTTATATACCATTCATCTCTTCCTATCTTTACATACCTTTGGCTCTGCTGTGAAAAAGAGGCAAGCCTATGTCTGACCAGCTGATGCGTGAGAACTCTTGATACGTTCTCCAAACTATATGTTAAAGAGCCATGCTCCATTACATCATGGTGCCCTAACTGAAGAGCCTTCTCTAACATTCTTTTTACATAAGAATCGCTTAAGAGCTCTTTGTTCAGGTAGAGCTCAGATGCTGGGTGTTGGGAGTAGCATGACCTCATGGCTGAGGCACATACTCTCTCAATGTTAAGGGTATACGAGATAAGCACCACTTTTGTTTCTTTCATTCCACTGCCTTCTTTACACTTAGCTCTAAAAACTCTTGAGGTGTGAATATAAAAGTTTAATTAACCAGATCTGAACGCATCCCTTCGTTAGTGGAATTAGATGACAGGGGTGACGAAAGTGAAGGTGGATCCAGGCATATGCAAACGTAAGGTGCTCGTCAAAGTGGAGAGATCTGGATCGAAGGCCAAGATAAGCATTAAATCGGACTGCCCTCTTGTGACTGAATTCTCTGAAAAGTTGAAAGAGTTAGAGGGACGTGAATCCACAAGAAATCTACTCAAAAATATCGTATACCGAACATCTTCAGAATGTCTGCACACAACATGCCCTGTCCCCTGCGCAATACTAAAAGCAGTCGAGGTGGAGTTCGGTTTTGCAGCGAAAAGGGACGCCAAAATATCCTTTATAGATTAATTTAGATAATCTCCACACTTATCAGTATGTAAAAAGATTTGATCATCCCTTAAGTTTAAAGCTTCTTACTTCTTCTGCAAGGACCTTTATGTTACTGATCGGCATCAAAGGTTCTATACCACAACCCGGCTCAAGCAGATCGACACCAGATTCAAGTGCCTTCCTTGCTATAGCCCTCACCTCATCAAGAGTTCCGTAGGTCAATACTCCTTTTGATTCAACGTTGCCCAAGATTTTAACGTCGCCTACGATTGGCTTGATTCGAGCAATATCGACACTTTGCTTGACGCTTATAGCGTCGAAACCGATATCGACCATCTCTGGTATGAACGGTTCGACATCTCCACACAGATGCATGACCCTTATCCCGCCTAAACTTTTAGCGATCTTCTCCAAGGCTGGCTTAATGAGTTCTCTGAAGGCTTTGGGGCCTGCTTTATCGGGCGTCCCTAAGGGTTCGCCTAAGGATACTACATCAGAGCCTGCGCGATATTGCGCCTTAGCGTACTCTATGACGGCCTCTGTGGCAAAATCAACGAACTTTTTGGCATCTTCTGGATTTCTTATGGACCACATCATGAACCTCTTCGGTTCCGCCAGCTCACCAGCTAGCGAGTAGGGGCCGAAGACAAAGCTCGTGACAGGGAGGAAATCCCCCACTTCTCTCCTTAAGAGACGGATAGCTTCCATTATTGCTGGGATTCTACCTCTCTCAAGAAGATCATTAGGCATTTTTAGATCCTCAGGCCTATCAAATGAATGACTTATCATTGCGGGTTTAAGATCATGGCGATTATACCATTTGATTTCACACCCTAAAGCTTCAGGTAATATGCTGAATTCATGTCCGATGTTAACGTTTTCGAGTCCGGTTATCTTCTGACTAGCGATAGCGAGATTTGCCATCTTCTCGGGGTCTCTAAAAGCCTCAGGCCAATATATCCCGACAGCCTCCTGAATCTCCACTGAAACGCTTCCCCCACAAGCCCCGATGCACGTCGCAGGTACTCTATCGACCTTTCTGCCCAATAAAGCAGCCAGAACCCTTCGTTTTGGGCTAAATTTCGCCATTTACAGTCTCTTGCTAAAGCTGTTTTTTCTCGATTTAAATCTTTAGTTTCTCATCTAGAACACATGGTCGACTTCTGTCTTGTCTTATTTATCTTATCTCTTCATCTATTGGGGAAATTCGACTTTTGGCATGTCTCTTAGTAGAAGCTCCTTTCCGCCTATCAACCTTTTTTTAAGGCTCCTAAGTGCCTCATAGTGGTGGAAAACCCTCTGGTGATACTCTTCAGTCTTGACTAAATCTGAGGCCTTCACTGCGCCATAAAATAGATTCTTGTACATCTTATACCTATATGTAAGGAGTTTCATCAAGTTGTAAAGGTAGGTGATCCTCGTCTGTTTCGACCCTTTGATACATTCCTCAAGGGTAGGTGCCATATTTCTTACTATGAACTCTTTATCTTCTCTAGATAGGGAGCCCAAGGTAGCGTTCACGACCATATCTTCAATATCTTCGGGCTTCATGCTTGAAATTCTTCTCGTAGACCTGATAAATTCGCAATGCTTGATGGGGGTGTCTCCCCACTCTATCTCGTCTATGTCTACTGTAGTTTGGCTCATAGTCTCACGTATTAAAATCGATTCCTCTGTTATTTTTACTTTATGTACAAAAAGTACTCACAGTATTTATAGAAGAAGATCAATCACTCACTGGAAGGGTCTTTTTCTCTTCGATGACCTTCTTGAGCTCCTGAATTCTAGAGTCCAGTCTCTTAATCTCCTCCTCTATGCCCTTCCGATAAGCCTCTAGTTCTGCTACTTCATCTTCTGGACTTGGAGATGGTGCTCCTAATATCGGTGGATACATGGGTGCGAACAACCACCAGCATGCTCCTCTACCTCTGCCGGACCATCCTGGTCTGTACCGAGGCGGCAGATAGCTGAACGGTCCTCTTCCTGGCCATAGACCACGCCATCTTCCCCACATCTTCTACATCACCCCTTTAATATGTGCATTTGCACAATATAAATATTTTCATTATAAGCACAAAAATCCTTCCAACATATAGATACTATAGATACTATAGAAGGAGGGTTATTTTAGGAAACTTCGAATGATCGACTCTTGGTTGCTTCACCCTCTGATGATATACTTCCATTAGAGGTTATAACAAGTTCTCGGCCTTTTACAATAATCATCACAACTTTCCTTTGAACGCTATCCAGAATCGCCACGCAGTGCCCCTTGGAACTCCCGTCTGTCAAGCGCCTCTTCTTGAAGCAACCCTTCATAATCAACGAGGCGGAAAGCCTTTAGCTCGTCAGGTGTCTTTGCGATCGTTTCCTTTCCAGAGGTCGAGAGGATACTTCGAGGAATGCTGGCAAGAACCGGCTTATATTGGGCGCCCCTCTAATAATTTTAGGCTTTATCGGCCCTCCTGATCCTCTTCTACGCCTCCACCTCCAGCCACATCCCAAACCTTTCCCACCGTTTTGTTCAATGGCACAGAATATTTATATGAGTTTGTAAGAGGGATGTTTGTATGCCATCGGTATATGGACCAGTAGCCTCATGGCGTTTGGGGCACTCTCTAGGTATAGACCTTCTACTTCCACCGAAGACTTGCACGTTCGACTGTGTCTACTGCCAGTTGGGCAGGACCATCAATAAAGTCTCCGGACCTGAGGACTTAAATGAGAAGGTTGAAGTTGACACGGTTGTGAAAGATTTGAAAAAGATGCTCAAGGAGGTACCACTAGGCTCGATAGATTTCGTTACTTTTTCAGGTTATGGTGAACCTACATTGAACCTTATGATGGGTAAAATAATCGAAAAAATTAGAGGGCTGACTGGAGATGTCCCGATCGCTGTGTTGACGAACGCTTCGCTGGTCAGCCGTAAAGACGTAAGAATGAATCTAAAAAAGGCGGATCTAGTTGTAGCAAAGCTAGATGCACCCAATCAAGAGTTGTTTGAAGCTATAAACCGACCAGCCAAGAATTTGACATTGTACTCCATAATTGAGGGACTGAAGTGCTTGAGACAGGAGGCGAATAACCGCTTGACCCTTCAAATTATGCTCTTCAGGTCTTTACGTAACGTTGACAACATAAATGAAAAAACCATCGAAGAACTAGCTCGATTGGCTCTGACGATAAAGCCTGATGAAGTTCAGATAAACACGCCAACTAGACCGCCATCGGAAGGGTATGTACTCCCCTTGCGAGATAGGAGGTTGAATGAAATATCACGGAAGTTCAAAGAGATACTTGCTGGAGTTGATGTGGTTACAAGGATCAGCCCACGCCCGCCTCAAGCTGTGGAGAAGAGGAGAGTAAGGGAAGAAGAAATTTTGGAATTGCTGAAGCGCAGGCCATGCCGTCTCGGCGATTTAGTAAAATCACTTGGGGGAGATGAAGGTAGCATGAGATTACTCATCGATGAACTGATTGCATCAAATAGGATAACTTCTGTGCATTTCGGTGAAGATGTCTATTACAAGGTGATAGTTATTTCGGATAGGAATTTTTAGAGCAAACCCTCCATAAAGTCTTATGACTATGTGCCATGTACGACTTCTTTAACACCTACATCACAAACTACATTCGATCTAGAAATCTTTTTAATCGACCGATAAATATTCGACTTGACAATCTCCCACGGTTGAGACCTGATGATCGTAGTTAAGAAACTGACAATACCTAACCTACAGAGCCTTGATGTGACAGACGGCTTTACATGGAGTATCAAATCTTCTAGCGAGGAAGGAAAGGTTAAGTTCAAAGAGCTTTTGAGACAAAAGCTCTCAGATGGGGCCGAAATCTTGTTAGCAGTTGAAGGGGACGAAATAGTCGGCTTTGCAGTTATCGTCGACTGGCAAGCTTTACCGAATACCAAATTTCTTGATGCAATGGAAGTTGCCAAACCTTACAGAAGCAAAGGTATCGGCTCCATGATCATGCAAAGGATGGTCGAAGAATGGGATACCCTTATCGCCTTAACACCTTCATCTGAACCTGGCTTTGAGGAGAAGTTAAGAAATTTTTATCGAAGATTTGGATTCAAGGCTATAACGAGTGATATAGTAGAACCAGTGATAATGGTACGCATCCCAAGTGATAGTGACAGGTTGAAGGAATGGGTAGAGTACATAGAGAAGGCACTCAAGGAATACTCCTACCAAACATACAAGATTCAGCCCATCCTTCATATATGGGGACGGCGCTACGCTCCATGGCTTAAATACACTGGCGACGTATATCCCCCCCTCTTAAAGGAAGTGAAGGCATGTATTGAAGAGCAAGGAAAGCCTTAACACAATTCTATCAAAAAAAGTAGATCTATATGGCGTAAAATGTTTGTGGAGCCCAAAGAGAGGTTTCCAAGAGTTGTTGACAGTTCTTATTTGTTATACCTCTTATAATCCTATCATCCATCTTTGGGTCGCAACTGGAACCGTCTTTTAGCATAAGGACGAGCTATGAATGCAGTGATGGACACAAAGATGATCCCTATAGTGAAAAATAGAATCATTACGATCCATGTTTGCGGAGTTACTTTAACGCCTACCGTCTTTGTAGCTCCTTCATACTCTTCATCGCCATCCCAGCTTGCTGTGACTGACCACCGACCGATGACCGATGGGCTGAACGCATGATGGAATTCCCCTGAAGAAGTCAATACAGTACGAGTTATCGTTTCTCCATACTGTGGAATATACGTCAATGTCACATTTACATCATGAGAAGGACAAGGCTCACCTGAACTAACGTCTGTTATACAGCCGTTAACTTCAAGCGAAGAGTCTACCTCTAAAGAGTATGGAGGAGATATATCTTCACCGTCTACATATAATTTTAGAATGATTTCTGTTTCCGTCTTGACCGATTCAATGGCTTCACCCGAACCAACGTCTATAGCAGGCACCATGGCAAAGAGAAGCAGGGATATACACAGCACCCCTACTGTCTTCAGAAGTTTCATCATTTTATACTCTAAAAAAATCACATATATGTTTAACTAAAACCCTCAAAAAGGCCTTGATGTAGTAATGTAGGAGAGAAAGTGAATAGAATTGCAGAAGCATAAAGTTCTTGTATCTTCTTCTGAAGGTAATCTTGATGATTCTTTCCAAAGCCGCCTTACCCATCAGATATCTACCTCATTGAAGCTTTTAGGGTTAAAGTTCACCCATAAAGAAACGAGGAAAAGCATCATTTTGATAGATGCTGAAGACCCTGTCGGAGTCGCCGAAGCCTTATCGAAGATACCGGGCGTGGACTATACCGCAGTAGTAAAGGTTACACCATCAAATTATGAAGATGTTATTAAGGCGATCACAAGGGCTGGAATGAGGTTGATCTATCCTGATGAGACCTTTACCGTAGAGGTTGATCTAAAAGGTGCTCTACCTTATAGTAGTCGAGACATAGAATTCTCAACTTGTGCAAGGCTTATAGGAGAGCTCGGTGAAAAAGGCGTAAGACAAGACAAAAAGAACCCCTCAAAGGTAATTTATGCGAAGATAGAAGATGAGATAGCCTGCATATTCTACTATAAATATGATGGACCGGGGGGGAGACCTATTGGATCGAAGGGAAAAGCCTTATGTCTGTTGTCGGACGATAATGGTGCTGTTGCAACCTGGATGATAGCCAGACAAGGTATATTTCCTTACATCCTATTTTTTGATACCCGACCTTATGTTAGCCACTCCTATGTAAAAAGAGTAATCACTATAGCCACTCTCTTCAGGGAGTTTTTGCCTGTTAGGAATTATAACCTTATCACGTTAAGGATAGGGTTCATCATCGATCGTTTAAAACAGAGCTGTTCTCCCGAGGTTCTACCTTTCATATTCAAGAGGATGGCCATACGTATTGCATGTGCCTATGCAGACAAAGTCGGTGTGAGCACTATCGTCAGTGGAGAGGGCATAGGTCAAAGTACCCTTCAAACTTTCATGGATTCATTTAAGATATCTTCAACATACAACAAGCAAGTTCTATTCCCCTTGATCGGTTTAATCGATCGAGAGATCGTAGATTATTTAAGAGGAATTGGGGTTCTTAAGTTCACAAAAGAGAGTGAGGGAGGGTTAAAGGGATCTCCGACCAAACCTGATAAGAGGGCCATAACCGAGGCAGAAGGCAAGTTAGAAATAGATCAACTTATCGAAGAAGCTTTGAATAACGTTACCTTGATCGATCTTAAAAGCGGGTTTAATGACGTACATGGCATCCTGGACGATTACTTTAGCTCAAAGGCTTGAAGGTAGTGAAAAACTCTAAAATAACAATTTTACATTAAGTCGTATTCAACTATACATGAAGATACCATTCTATTAATTAATCAAACTTATATGCCATTTTGATTTATAGATATTGGCGAGCAATGAAGAGATAGCCCTGGCGATCGATGAGCTAGATCTTGAGTTCTGAGCTCGACAAGTATCAACGACGCTATCAAACAAAAATCAGCTTCGGTGGGTGCAAGAGGAACTCCTTGACAAGAAGGCTTGGGGAGAAGAGTTGTGGGAAGAGTGAGGGTTCACGGAAGCAGTTCGTAAGACACTCATTACATGCAACGTTTTCAAGGAAGTGGGGTCTTTCTTTCAGTACGTTAAAGAGCTTAGGTTTTGCGAAGCAAGGATACACGTCTCCCATCCAATCGATATAGAACACATCCTGCCCTCCCCTACAGTAGAAGTTTGGAGGCTTCTTGTCGAGGAAGTTAAGTATATCTTCAATATACGTTCCAGAATTCAAAATCTCATACCCTCTTCTCTTCATCGATAGTATTGTGGCTACACCTCTCCTCAAGTTCCGAGATAGTTCCTCCTCAGAGATCTCACCGCCCAATCTATATGAGTTCACATCACATACCGTTGGGTAGCAGAAGCTGAAGGGTACTCCAAGCTCCTCATTCACATATCTGACCATATTCTCTACTCCATCTCTCAACAGAAAGGGGTTCAGGAATGATAAGGCGTGGGTTCTTAATCCAATCTCCTTCGCATACCTAATCGTATCGATCTGCTTCTGTCCTATCTCGCTGTGCCGTCTAATACCTTCACATATCTTGGCGTCCCAATGATCCAAGGAAACGCTTAGAAGGAACAGCCCTACCTCCTTCAACGCTGAAAGCAGGTTATGAGATACTGTCCCATTGGTTGTCATGGTCGTTATCAAACCCTTTTGCCCGCTATACTTCAAAATCTTTACGATATCGGGGTGAAGAGTTGGTTCACCACCCGTCAGATAGAGTACTAGAAACCTATTCTGAGCTAGAAAGTCTATGATTTTAAGTGCATCCTCGCTACCGATCGATTCAGGCCGCTTACGATGTATGTCACACATGATACACTTACAATTACACCTAGTGGTTACTGCAAAGACGGCTGTTCTGCTAGAGCCCTTTAGGACATTCCTCAGAGCCGATGTAAGGAGCATTATGGCTCAAGCTGGTCTGTAGCCTGATGTTGGTATTAAGGTTTCCATATCGCCCAAACCCTGAAGGAAAAGGTGTTTATTCAAAAAAAACAATAGACTCTTAAGAGATTTTTCTCACATTAAAGACAGATAATCTGTAGTAATGTTTATTGAATATCTTTCTGAAATTTATAAAAGGTATTTTGATGTGGTATGGGCGCAAGTGGTTGATGGAGGGTTGTCGTCAGAGATAACTATCATAGGAATCAAGGGCATCCCTGAAGTTAAGCCTGGAGATGATCTAACCAGTCTGATAATCGATGCTGCTCAGAGGCAAGGCGTCAAGATCGTAGATGGAGATGTCCTAGTCGTAACTCACAAGATAGTCTCCAAGGCAGAGGGAAGACTCGTAGATTTAAAGGGGATGACCCCTTCAAAGTTCGCCTCGATGATAAGTGAAGAAAAAGACCCTAGACTGGTGGAAATCGTTCTTCGTGAGGCTAAGAGGATCGTTAGGATGGATCGAGGCATAATTATAGTTGAGACCAGGCATGGATTTGTATGTGCCAATGCTGGAGTCGACAGATCCAATATAGGGGGCGAAGATATGGTCTCTCTTTTGCCCATCGACCCTGATAGGTCTGCTAGGAATATCAGGACTGAGATAAAGAAAAGGGCAAAAGTAGATGTAGCAGTGGTAATATCGGATACTTTTGGGAGACCTTGGAGGGAAGGGCAGACGAACATAGCTATAGGGGTTGCTGGATTGGAGCCTATTCTGGATTATAGAGGAAGAAAGGATATGTATGGTTATCTGCTCAGGGTCACTTCTATAGCTGTAGCAGATGAGCTCGCTTCAGCAGCAGAGCTTGTGATGGGGAAGACGGGGATGACGCCTGTAGCGATAATAAGAGGCTATCGGTATGTTATGGGCGAAGGCTCAGCCCGTGCACTCGTCAGACCAGGTACAAAGGACCTCTTTAGATGATGTCTAGAATCTTCCTCGGTTCATCTTCTGGTAGATCTTAAAAACGATTCGTGAACTACTTAGATGTACTCTCTCCTTTAAGGTCGACTCTCCCTCCGATGAACCTTTCATGCTTTCAATCCCTTGCATATTTCTTCTTGGCTTTAACTACGACTACTCCTCCGTGCATCTTGATCCTAAATACAACCTTATCGAACCATATGCCGATGATACTCTTCAGCTCACTATTTTTGGGGAGTTTCCTATAAGTTGTGTGGAGTACAGTGTAAGATAAGCCCTTCCCTCTGACAAAGATAACTGTTATAAAAGGGACTACGAATCTCCACCAGATACCTATAACCCCTCTTTTTACCAAGTCATCTGGTTTTCCTAAATCGACTATAATGAAATTTCCATCTTCTTTCAATACTCTTGATATCTCCTTTATTGAGAGTCTCATGTTCATCGCATCTCTTAACGAAAACCCACACATAACTAGATCGAATTTTTCTCTCTTAAAGGGGAGGGCCTCGAACAGACCGACTACTGCTTCGGGTCTTTTATCCACCAACCTCTTCTTTGCCAATGTAAGGTATTCGGGCATAGGATCGAGCAGTATCAAGTTTTTGATGTTCAGTCCACTTTTAAAAGCAACTTCGCTCATAGCTCCGGGACCGCAACCTGCATCCAGTACTATATCTGCAGATGGTAGAGCGTCGATTATCCCCTCCTTTCTATAATCCACATCACGACCAAGGGAGATCAAATGGTTGACACGCTCGTACACAGGCATCACTGAGTAGAGGGCATCTATCACTTTATGCCATTGCTCTCCTAACCCGAACCTTTTTGACATAACTCTATCGCCGTTGTTACTAAATGAAATCCCTCTGAATGTAGTCTAAAGTTCGCTTAGAATTCACCTAATTGGATATGCCTCTTCTAACCTTTCTCTATAGATTCTTCTGTACCGATGATATAACGTGCTGGGCAGGAGATCTTTATCCCTTCTTTGTCGAAGTGTTTTTTGATCGATCTGCGTAGATCACAGGCAGTCCCAAAAGCAGTTCCTTGGTCTTCGCCCATAAATAATAACCTCAATGTTATGGCACCCTCATCAAAATTTAAGACAGAAAATATCGGCTCAAGTTCAGGCAGGACATTAGGGTGGTTCTTTGCTTCTTCGATCATTATATCTGCTACCTTTTCTAAATCGGTATCATAAGGAACGCCCACCGTAATGCCAAAGAGCTTTTTGGGGTCTTTGAGTGTGTAATTTATTATCACTTCATTATCCAGAACGGAGTTCGGTATTACCATCCTGCGGTTGTCCCAAGTCCTTATGATAGTGTGGCGTAAAGTGATCTCTTCGACGAATCCGTACTCCCCCCTTATCATTATGGCATCTCCTAAGCGTACAGGTTGTGTGATGTTGATGTTTATCCCTGATAAGAAGTTTCCAATTACACTCTGAGCTGCGAGACCTATGACGATAGCAAGAAAGCCCGCACCGACTACAAGACCCCAAAGTGCGCCTACTAAGCCTGGGAAGATCAGCGACAGAATGGTAACTGCGCCGAACAGATAGATGGTATACATTATGATGCGGTGGATCAACCTGAATGTAGTTTCCCTCTCAGGATTCTCACGTAATATTTTCTCGATTCGACGGCCCAAGTAATTATTGAGGATCAGGCTTATTACAGATATAGCGATCAAGACGCCCGTTACCGAAATCAGTACATCTATATTCAGTGATATCCAATTGGGCAGAGTGGCAGGATACCTGGCCTCCCAGTATCTTAATGCTGTTATGATCCCAAACAATATTATGAAGATTGTTAAGGGGCCCTTCGTTATCATGATCGCATAGTCGTCGATCTTTGTCCCTGTCTTGCAAGCCGCCCTTGTCACATATCTTTTTATAAAAAAGATCAGAGCGATAGCTATGACAAAAGAACCTAGTAAGATTCCAACTGTAACTACGATATCAAAAAGATCGAAGGGGACACTCATTTTTATCTCCACCATGTTATCGATCACACTCTAAAAAATATTGCCATCCTGAAATCGAAATCGGTAATAATTACCTTCCTGACCTGAGCAATCTTAATTATCTTGTTTTAACCTTACTTCAGGGAAGCCTTTGATATCCAGTGTTGTAGACGCTATCTTAATTTCTTTAGACTTTTGAATTTCATCAAGAATCATCTGGCTTAGTTTATTGTGTAACAATCTTCTCCCTCTTGCTTCTGTTACGTATCTGATGTTGAAGGTTATCCAGTTGTCTGTCAGTGTTAAAAATATTGCCGGTTCCACATCCCTTTTATGTAGATAATACTTTTCTCCCAGTTTGGATATCTCCTTTCCTGCTTGGTATGTTACATTCTCTGTCTCTTTTTTAACTATGCTTAGAATTTTGGCATGTGCTTCTTTCCAGTCACTATCATAAGTTATAGGGATACTTATTTCATCCCAGATGAAGTCGTAGTCTTTAGTATAGTTATTGATAGCACTGGATAAAACGTAGCCATTTGGAATTATCGTCAGTCTGCCTGTTGCTTGTTCTCCTGCCACCCACTCCTTAATTTCCATGAGGGTGGTGTATAGAATCCCTATATCGATTACATCGCCGTATCTTGAGTTAACTTCAATCCTGTCTCCAACATGGTAAGTCCCAGTTACGAATATCGTTATTCCGCCAACGAAGTTCTTAAAGAGGTCTTGTAGGGCAATCGCTATTCCTGCGGCAGCCAGACCATAGGCAACTAAAAGAGTCTGGGTATCTCCTGCCCATATTCCGATTATGTTGATTAGGAGAACCGCTAGATATAGGATGGAAACAGTCTTTCTGAAAGAATACTTTGTCTTAGATTCTTTTATTCTTTTAGAGAAGGTTTCTTCAAAAACTAATTTGAAGACAAAATAAATAATAGCTAAAGCGAGAAATGTCTGGAATCCTTTTTGTAGATATATGTTCGGATATATGAAATTAGCGTACCATAATGAAGCAGAAATTATTATCCAGACTGTTAAAAAGATGATTCTTTTTTTCATGATGATATTAAAGCCGTACCTTTTTAATAATTTAACTTTTTAGCTTCAACAATCTTATTTCATATCAGCAACATTTTCATCAGAAGTCAAAAAAATAAAACGACTAGAGGGCCCCCAATGGCTTTACATGTGACAAAAAAGATTAAATAAATAAATTATATGAGTTGCTTTGGATTCTTATATGTCAAAAGAAGATAAAATGTTGGAAGAGCTTAGAAAAATAAGAGAGTTACTAGAACCCAAGCCTCCACAACCTCCCCCTCAACCTAAAGGTTTATGGAACGAATTCATGGACTTTATTTCAAAATACAAAGTCATGGGGTTGGCGGTTGCCTTCATCTTGGGCTTGTATCTTGGTGCCTTAGTTCAGGCGCTTGTTGGCGATCTTATCATGCCTATATTAGAGCTAGCTATGCCAGGGGTTGCATGGGATACGATTCAGGTAGGACCCTTTCGCATCGGACACTTTACAGGTGCCCTAGTCACCTTTCTAATCGTCGTCTCCATAATCTTCATTATAGTTAAAGCCACAAAGAAATGGGGAATAGAATAGCCACAAAGAGCTTAACAACCTCATTTTCCTTCTTCACTTGTAGCAAGCCTAAAGACTGCGGGATACCTGCACTATTTTATTCCAGAACCAATGGAACGAAATCGAATTTTCCTACATCTACGAGTCCATAATCCGTTAGTTTCAACTCTGGTATTACAGGGAGTGCCAGAAAAGACAGAGTCATGAGAGGTGAACTGAGGCTACAACCAAGTTTTGCTACTTCTTCATGAAGCTTCTTCAAGTTTACTACGATGTCTTCAGCCTTCCATGTAGACATGAGACCAGCTACGGGAAGCGGTAGTTCTTCAAGAATCTTTTCATTGTTAACGGCGATGATACCTCCTCCCGTCTCCCTCAACCTATTGACAGCTATGCACATATCTTTATCATCGGTGCCAACTGTGATTATATTATGAGAGTCGTGAGCTACACTTGAGGCGATAGCACCTTCTTTAAGTCCAAAACCTTTCACAAAACCCTTTCCAATTCTTCCACTTTTTTTATGCCTCTCTACAACACAGATCTTTATCACATCATTCTCAGGGTCTGAAGAGAGGCGGCTTCTCTCTACCTTCAAATCATGCTTTAATGC
>JACGUG010000090.1 GCA_024256285.1 archaeon | reverse complement strand
GCTAAGATAGATTATTGGAACAGTGATGAGAAAATTCAGGGAGCAATCAAATCAAGAATAGCCATAATGTTCCAAAAGACCTTTGGGTTATATGGATCGTTTACTACTATAGAAAATGTCTTGGAAGCTTTAAAGAAAGTTAGAACGCTTTCTGAAGATGAAAAAATCGATGAGGCAAAAAAATTGATCGAAGCCTTTAAATTAACACATAGAATGCTACATCCTGCTTACTTATTAAGTGGAGGAGAAAAACAAAGAGTGGTTTTAGCTAGACAATTGGCTATGAGACCGATAGTTCTTTTAGCAGATGAACCTACTGGGACTTTAGACCCGATCAACTCTAGGATGATTGAAGAATTATTAAAGAGAGAAGTTAAGGACAAAGGTAGCACTTTAATAATAACTTCTCACAATCCACAGACCCTCTTTGACTTAGCAGATAGAGTTTTGTGGCTCGATAAAGGTAGAGTTCTAAAAGAGGTTTCGCCCTCAGAGTTTATGGAAGAGATGATGAGAGAGTTTGAAGAGGTTGTTCCTAAACCTCTGGATTACAAAGAAGAGGTTTTAAGAGTTATTGGTGTGAAGAAAATTTATTATTCCATTGACAGGGGATTAGTTAAAGCAGTGGATGATGTCTCATTCAGCGTAAACGAGGGAGAGATCTTCGGTATAATGGGACCCAGTGGAGCAGGTAAAACCACTCTTTCAAGAATCATGGCAGGTATAACCGAACCATCGAGCGGAAAGATATACATCAAGATAGGAGAGAAATTTGTAGACATAACTCAACGGGGTCAAGATAGAGGCATAGCTTTATCTTATGTGGGCTTACTGCACCAAGAGTATAGTCTTTATCCATATAGAACCGTCCTAGAGAATCTTACTGATTCGATAGGACTGGAATTACCTATGGAGTTGGCAGAAATGAAAGCAATACACACTTTAAAGTCTGTGGGCTTAGATGATGAAGAAGTGAAGGAGTTACTTGACAAATACCCAGATCAATTGAGCGAGGGAGAGAGGCACAGGGTGGCATTGGCTCAAGTTTTAATTAAAGAGCCTGAGATATTAGTTTTAGACGAACCATCAGGCACCATGGACCCGGTAACAAAATTTGATGTAGCCTCATCTATTAGAAAATCAAGGGATGAGTTCAAACAAACATTCATCATAGTTACCCATGATGTCGACTTTGCTAAATTAACATGTGATAGAGTGGCTGTGATGAATGATGGTAAAATAATAAGCATAGACATACCTGGGAAAGCGATTGAGAACTTATTAAGCGTTTTCTGCTAGCTTCAGTAAGTTTTTGTCAGAGTAGTAATTTATCCATTTTATGACTTTAGTGGTTATTTCGTTCATCTTGTTGACAGGTACAGACGTCCCTCTAATAACGTCAGTAATTATATCCACTACCTCTCCAACTGTTTCTATCTTTTCAGGAGGAGGTCTGACCACTCGTGTTTTGATACCTATTTGAGCAAGATCTTCGAAATCTATCGGCGCTTGACATATTAATATTGTTGGCAGATTTATCAATCCAAGTAAATATCTCGCTTTATAGGCAACATGATGCTTAACTGCTCCACCATGTACTATTGCCAGTTTGAAACGCTTTATTTTAAATACTTCATCGTATCCAGCTTCGCATATTGTTCCCCTAGCGCCAACTGAAGGCGAACCTTTAGGTTGACCCATGCCTGATCTTAAAACGATCACGCTAACTTCTATGCCTGCTTCTCTTAGACCGTAAGTTATTTCACAAACGGGCTTAGTTACATGCCTCCTGTCTGGGGACATCGATAAGACAATGACTTCCTTACTTTCCGACTCGGATATCGTTCCACTTTGGGCTAACTCTCCTCCCAAACCTACACCCATCGTTTCCCTACAATCTATTACGTGAGTTTTTCTTCCCACAGACATCTTCTACAAATATTAATGTCATGGATTCTTATAAACCTGAAGAAGTATATCGAATTTTTTAACAATTAAATACTTACATAAGAAAGACATATTCATTACCATGAAATCTCTACTTTCGTACGATATCAACGAAAAGATTGATCCACATGGTTTAAGAATTAGAATAATTAGAGAATTAAGGAAAATCAAAGCCATTAATATTCAAAGATCGATATGGATTTTACCCGAAATATCTGAAAAACTGAGAAGTTTGCTTTTGGAGGCGGAAAATATTGGTGCAAGGATAATTATCAGTGAATACAAACCAATTAAACTTCATGAGGGGCTAATCACTGGTCTAGTTAAACCTTCTTCCTTTGAAGACTACGAGTTTTTAATGAAGATCAGAAAGGCATTCATAAAGGAAGGTCTAATATTGAAAGAGAAAACATATGGGAAATCAAGTGAGTATAGAATGCCCAGTGAAGCCATAAACATGTTATATGGAGAGGCTGTTGATGTGATAGTTCTTCTAACAAATGCAAAGAGTCTAGAGCGTGCCATGTACGTAGGTTATGAAGTATTGGACAACAGTCTCCTTTTAAGAGATTCGACAGCGTTCACTCAGATAGTTAAGATCGAAGATTCGAACGAATATATGGCAATCTCTTGGATTCCTATTCCTCCAAAAATTTTGTCTATCTTCTCTTCAAGATTAAAGCTCGACATCGTTAACGGGTCTTCCCCTTCTCAAGAACGAATAACAGTTAAAGGCGGATTTGTTTATAGAAGGATCTTTGGAATCTCTCCGGGCGAGGAGATTTACGTAAATGGGATTCCTGTAGCAAAGGCCGAATCTAACGATATAGTTATTGTATCTCGCAAGGGAAGGATAGTCGATGTAATGGGTTCTTCGTTGAATAGTAAGAAAATCAAGGAATTGGGTAAAATAAGATTGGAGACGGCGATTGTCAAATCGTTCGAAAGTCACAGCTAAATCCTATTCTAAGCTAAGGAAAACACTAAATTATGGCCTTAAAGTAAATTTTGAGGGGCTAAGATGTATATTCTATTCTGTGGCGAACTGGAAGAACTTTGTAAACTTGCGAGTATAGTGAACAGACCGTCTATATTTTTGCCGATTAACCTACTTTGTAAGGGTCCAATGGGTTCTGCATCGATCTCTCCAATAGCAGGCCTAGATGAAGAACAGATAGCTAAAATCCTTGATAAATTGTGTGAAGAGGGACTAGTCGAGCATGTTGAAAAAGGTCGATTGAAAGTCTACATTCCTAAATATATTATAAAATTGGAAGAATTTGAAGAATTTGATGAGTTAGCTCATAAGATCGGAGACGAGTTAAGTGAGCGGTTAGATAGTTTGATAATCGATAATGATAAGGTGATCATAAAAGCCTTTGAGGATAAGGGAGGAGAGTACAGCCTAGGAGCTTTAATTGCACAACTCACACTTAAAAGTCTAACATACTTCCTTGAGGGGGTCAGAAAGAAATTAAGATGCGAGGCAGAAGATATAGCTGAAATATTAAGTAAGAAAAGATACTAAGTTTATAAAATGTCGAAGAACTATAAATCGATTCAATATATGAAAAATTCCACGAATATTTCTCCACTAAACAATA
>JACGUG010000025.1 GCA_024256285.1 archaeon | reverse complement strand
TCTTGAATAAATTGATAGGATCTATCTCTGCCATCAAACTGGAAGAAGTGTGGAATTGAAACGCCCGGATCTTTCCTTATTTTCAATTCCACGTTTAGAATGATACCCATCTGCCCATCTGTTCCAAAATAATAAGCAAATTCTGGATCGTTTGATCTGATATCCTTAACCTGCCCCTTATAAGAAACGACTCTTAAACTACTGACTTGGTCCTTAATATGACCGTATTTAAAACTGTTAATACCATAACCACCAGTAGAAATCCAACCTCCAACTGTTGAAAACCAGCTTGATGGATAGGTTCTTATGGTATAACCCCTCGGTCTAAGAAAATAATCAAGGTCATCCCACCTTACTCCTGTCTCAACAGTCGCTGTACCGTCAAGCTCGTTCAAACTCAGTATACCTCTTAACGAAGAGAGATCTAAGATCATCCCTCCTTTCATGGGTAGTACATCACCGAATGCTGAAGACGCGACTCCTCTAGGAACGATTGGAATCTTCTTTTTGTATGCTTCCTTAACTATTCTTACAACATCCTCAACATTTTTGGGTTGAACAACAACTTCAGGAATTCTGGAAAGCAGATTTTGAATTAATACTGGAATTTCAGCTTGGTCTTGACTATAAAGGCTTCTTTCTATAAATCCTTCTAGGAATCTTCCATCGAATCGACTTTCACTGAAACTTTCAATCATTTTTTCATTACCTTCTCATAATCTTGATGTATTTAGAGCCCTATTATAAGAGAATTCTATCTGTAACGAGTTCGCCCCCTCTTTAGGTAGAGATGAATATTAGACTCTTCCAATATATAATATCGATCGCCTCTTAGGTAATGCAAATTAAAATAATATATGGCCCAGTTCTTTTTGTGTTTTGGGTGTTATCTCGTACAGGGGATGCATATCATCCGGCCAATATGAGAGTAGACATCGGCGAACTAAGCCCTTTTCTTCCATTTTTTCTAAGATTCCATGAGGCTCTTCGATCTCGGTATGTAGAGAGATATAACCTAAGGGCACTGGACTTTTGGCCCTATCTAAGGCTAGCAGGATTTTCTTAATCTGCACACTCTCTATATCATTCTCCAATGTCCAATTCACCATGTATCACTTGTTTATTTAAAAGTTTATATACTTTATGTCTAAAAAAGTAATATAAGGTGATAAAATGGTACTAAAAAATACTTATAATAACAAAATAGTAATAAGAGTCGTTCTGGAGGAAGACCTAGCGAAAAAGTTTAACTTGATCAAGTCGCGTAAAGGCATAAAGAACAACACTGAACTTATAAGGTTACTCGTGGCTGCAGAGTTCGATAGGTCTTCCTAATCGGTTTTTAGGTGATAGATACTCCTTGACAAGCGCGCCAAGAATTTCGGAAGAATTGAATGATTTCCTTAAGATAGGGCATACTTTGCTTATCAAAGGTGATGCTGGTACAGGCAAAACTACCCTCGCATTGGAAATACTTCGGTGCCTTGAACCAGTCGATTGCATTTATTTCTCAACGAAAACTCCGCCAACCATCCTTTACGAATACTATCCTTGGCTTAAGGATAAGATAGTGCTGGGCCCAGAGGAGATAAGATTTTTAGAAGCACGTCAAGAAAGCCCTGAGCGCCTCTTGAATAGACTTAGAGATCAGTTACTGAAGATGGAGCACCCTTTGCTCATAATTGATACTTGGAATGCGATGGCCTCAGAGATGGATCATAGAGAGCAACTACGAACTGCAAAAGCTATAATTATGACAACTTATGTTACAAAGGGCAAGACTATATTAGTAGAAGAGACAGATGAAAGATCTTTCCTTGACTTTTTGGTTGACGGTGTTGTTATTCTTATTGCTACGGACGTTTATGGTGAAGCTGAAGCGGGCAGAGTCTATGAAGATCGCCTCGAAAAACGAACTGCAAGGGAGATGGAGTTTAAAAAGTTAAGAGATGTCAAAATCCTAAATAGGAGATATGCATTCACCTTGGAAGGTGGAAGGTTTCAGTCCTTTCCTCCATTTTATGAAGATCTGTCTATCAGACCAGCAAAGATAACGAATCTTAGTAAAGATCGAATCTCATCAGGCATTCCTGAACTTGATAAGATAACTGGAGGTTTCAAAAAAGGGAGTTTTAATTTATTCGAGATCGAGCACAGCGTAGATACAAGGTACTTACAAATACATACGCAAATTGCTTGGAACGTTATTATGAATAAGGGGGGAGTAATAATAGTTCCTTCAATAGGTGAAAGGTATCCTTCTGAATTGTTGCGAGAAGCCATTCTACATCGCCCTCAGACAAATGACTTTGAAAGTGAGATAAAGGTCATTCGAGAAATTGTAGAAAAGAAGTTTAATTCCAAAGGTCTTAAGAAGGGGTTAGTCGTTTTTCTTGGTTTTGATACATTTATAAATCGATTTGGATCCGACAAGACACTCACAATGGTTGAAGATATGATCAACTATGCACAAGAAAGTGGAACTATCATTATTGGAACAATGAAACGTGGTATGGAATTCCTAGAATATGTGACACATACAGCAGAATCTCACTTTGTATTTAAAGACCTTACTAACGCTCTCGTCATTTATGGGATGCGCCCTAGGACTGGCCTATATGCAGTCGATTTGATTGAAAATCGGATCAGACTCGTACCGATCGTTTAGACAAGCAATAAAGGACAAGCAGAAACGTATCACCTCATAATCACTGCAAAAATCATCTATCGATCGAAGAGAGATTGCTTAGAAAAGCCTTGTAGACTTTAGGCGAATACTGAGATGGAGCCCTATGATGGGGTTCGCTACCTGAACATTTCCATGGCTATTACGATCCATATTGACTTTTATAAAACAAAAAAGCTGTCTACAATTTCTGAAATTCTTATTACAACTACTTTCTTATCGGCATCTTCCACTTGGCAATGCAGTCTAAACATTCCATCTTTCATTTAATAGCAGAAATATAAGTCACTCTGTCGATCTAATACTTTAGAGGAAATCATGACTTGCCCCCTTAAACCCAGACCAAGAGCGGAGAACCCATGCAGGGTTCATAGGTGCATAGAATGTTGCATTCAGACAGAGATGCCTCTCACTAAATACGATGTTGAGAGGATAAAGAGATTGGGGTTTGAAAAGAATTTCTTTGTTATTGAAGATGGCGGTTCATTACGACTCAAGAATGAATCAGGTAGATGTGTCTTCTTGAGAGATTACGGTTGCTCTATATACGAATACAGACCTGAAGGATGCAGACTTTACCCGCTAGTTTATAACCCCTACAAAAAGCATTTCGAGATGGATTACCTTTGTCCTTTTAACTTCGAGTTCAAGATATCCGAAGAGGATGTAGAGTATGCAAAAAGGTTCATCCAGACCCTTGAAGTAGAAGAGATGTATAGAAGAAAGAAGAGCCATAAAAGGAGAGTTATACAGGATGAAAGAAACTTTCGGTGATATCATTTAATAAATCTCTGGGGTCTCGATTTAATCTAAATAATCTCTGAATCATCTGCCTCTCATTACGATGGGCAGTATCGCCTCACTTCGTAGATTTTGAACAACCCTTATCGTGCTCAGGAATAAAGTATCAAAATCACCCTTAAAAGGGGTGTTCAAAGTAATAGTCAGGTCTGAACGAAATCTCGTTATCTGTGCAAAGCCGAAGATATCTTCGCTAGACCCCAGACCAACGAACATCCCTTTTAAACTACCTAGATTAAAAATTACTGACCTATCAAAGATCTCGATAGAATCCCTCCCCCACCTGAAGACTATGAGTTTATCGTCTGCCCTCTTTGCACCGAAGATCTTTGATGAAAACTTTTGAGCAACATCCCTTAATTCGTTATTGGATAGATTGTGTCCGTATACGTCGCCCATAAAGCTCAGCCTAACCTCCTTCAAATCTACGCTCAAATCCCTTCCTCCTTTCAAAAAGCGAAGGTATTGGCTCAACCTCCTCCCACTTCTCTCAGACGGGCTCTTGGTCACACTCTCAGGTCTGTCTGCAGGGATGAGCAAGGGAAGATCAAGAGAATCCTTGAGCCCTTTGAATAATATCTTGTCGATATCTTTGAAGCAAACGATCATCTCAGGATCGACCATATCGACCATATCGAGCTTATAGTCCATTCCTTCATCAGCAACGTAGCCATCTGTATTGACTATGCACAAGTTCCAATTCTTTTCTTCTATGTATGAAATCATCTTCTTCATCCTTTCTATGACGATTTCTCTGACCCATCGGGGAGAGGTAAACCCTACAAACTCAAAGAGATCTGCCCTTACATCCCTCAGATCGTAAATAGGGCTCTTTACCATCGAGGCTCCTATGCAACCTGGTGGCGCCAAGTCGCCCTGACCTATATCCCCATCTACAATACAAACTTTCATATCCTTCAGCAGAGCCATATTGGTGAGATAAGTTGCAAGTGTCGATTTTCCTGAGTCGGTTTCTCCTATTATCATCAACTTCCTCTTGCCCGAATCGATGTTAGTGAAGACCGTTTCTTTCACATTATCCCAGATCCCCATCCCAACTTTATTACGACTGATATGGATTTCACTACCTCTGCCCAAAATTACCTGCACCGAGGATTCAACCTTATCAACCTCAAATGGTAGAACTTTATTCTTCCTCACAACTACCTTCTCGCCCGGTTTTATAGGGATGCCCAGAGCAGACAGACCTTCGCCCTCAGCCCTAATTGCTGATGGACCTTTTACGAGTAGAACCTCGCCTTTAGACAGTGTGTATCCCTTAGTCTCCAACATACTTTTTTCCTTGCCTTAGGGCTATTATCATGGCTGATCTCTGATCTCTTGCAACTTTCTTATTTGGCTTTGCTTTAGAGAGAGAAGACGTCCCCCTCTCATCTACCAATTCGATGGTTGCATCCTTAAGACATCTCGAGAGTTCGTCCGCTATATTTTCCGCCATTTTGGGCTTACCATCCCCGATCCTTATTATCTTTTTTTTGGCATGGGTGTTTTCTATCAGTTTAACGATTTTTGCTATAGTCCCATCTACGGAGTTTAGAACTTCGCCAATTACTTCCTTCTGCCCATAATAGACTGCGATGCCTATCCTCTTTCCTGGATCTATGCCTATGATTATGGAGTCCTCAAGATCGCTGTAAAGGTGCTTGATTATCCCCTCTTCAAATACGTAAGGGTCTTCACCTAACTCCTCAATAGATAAGACTGCTTCGAAATCTATCAGATTCTTCTCTTTTTCGGTGGTTATGACGAGCTTGATGTTGGGACTCAAACTCTCCCCTGGCTTCACATCATCGAATTGCATTCCTATCTCCCTCAACATCGTCATGATCTTGTAGTAAGCCCTTCCATCAAGGGTTGCTACAGCTATTTCATGTTGCACAACATTCACCATGCCGTTCCAATAACTATTGCCATTAATTCGAGATTCCCATAAGGTAAAATAAATGTGTTACACCTTCTAATTGTTGTCTAGATACCAAGTTCGAACTATAGAGCAGTTTAAATCCTTGTTTTAAGCTAAAATAGAAGGAATCATGGTTTTTTCGAATCGTGAAAGCCTTATCAAGGCAATGGAAGAGTTGCCTATAAGTAAGCCTCTACTCATAGAGCCCGATGATTGTGAATTTCTCTTAGGGGGATCGGCTCTTAACGCTATATTGAGTGAAGATAACTTTGTCAAGACTTTCTTTACTGCCAATGTAGTGAGGTCTGCTTTAAGGGAAGGTGGATCGGTTATTTACATCGATCTCGATACCATCTTTGCAGCCTTCTTTGATCTAATGGTTCATGGTTCTACAAATTTAGAGCGCCTGTTTATCTTGCAACCCGATAGAGAGACGATCGAGAAGGCTATGGTCTACGTCTGCTCGATCTCCTCCCCTTATGTGAAGCTCATAGTATTGGATTCTATAACTACCCTTTACCACCTCCTTGACAGTGAAGCTCCCTCAGATATAAATCGAAAGATAAGTGCCTATCTGAGCTTATTGCAGGGCTTAGCAAAAAGGTCCAAGATACCCATAATAATCACGAGCATGATAAGGGCGAAGAAGATAAGAAAGACTGAGCTTAAATCTTGGTTCACTTCCCCGACAGGTGGTAGAGCCCTGCTAAAAGCCAAGACGATCCTAAATTTGAGGAGAACCTCTGATCATATTGAAATTAATGTAGTCAAGCATGATGACAGAGTCTTTATTGACAGGTTATTCGAACTGCTGGTAAAGGTCGAATGGGGTGTGTAAGTTGGTCAAAAAGATGGCAAGTACAATGTACATACCTATCCATGTGAGTGCAAAACGGGGGAGATTCGACCTATTCCGAACGATTTTGGATGAGATAGAAAAAAATGGGGAGACCTTGGAGGATGGCGACATAATCGTTCTTTCAAGTAAGTTCATTGCCATGTCGGAAGGTAGGATCGTAAAAATCCCAGACGTGGTTCCAAGTCCTGAGGCTGAAGAGTTGGCATCAAAGTTGCATCTGCAGACCAATCTAGCCGAGCTGATCTTAAGGGAGGCTGAAGTGGTTTTCGGGGGGGTGCCCGGCTTCGCTTTATCAGTAAAGTATGGCGTCCTCACACCTAACGCTGGAATAGATAGGTCGAACGTTCAGGCAGGCTGGGCTATACTCTATCCAAGAACGCCCTTTAAAACGGCAGAGATGCTGAGAAGAAGAATACTTTTAGAAACTGGGAAGAAGGTCGGGATAATCATAACCGATAGCAGATTGTTGCCATCAAGATCAGGCACATCTGGAATAGCCATAGGGGTTGCTGGCTTTGATCCAATTAAAGATGAGAGGGGCAGAAGAGACCTCTTTGATAACGTACTGAGAGTTACTAGACGGTCTTTAGCCGATGATATAAGTGCAGGCGCTCAACTACTCATGGGAGAAGCTGATGAGGGTATACCCATAGTTATAGTCAGAAACACTTGGATAAAATTACATGACAAGATCGTAGATGAAGATCAGATGATGATCGACTACGATGAATGCATCTATGTGAGGGGGCTATCAAATTTAAACCTCATTAAAAGGAATAACCGAACATGAAGGCGTGAAATCGATCTATCTTCGACCACACATCTTTTGGCCATCATCTGACCAAAAACGATAATGGATAAAATTATACATAAAGTTAAAGTCAGATAACCAAGATGTTTTTATCCTACCCATCGATCTAAAGGTGGGTTGCCATTCGAGATAGTATGTAACAATTGTAGAACACCTTTATACTCTGGCATGGATCTAAAGCAAGCAAGTAACATCTTGAAGCTTTACAATAACAGGTGTAAGAAGTGTGGCGAACTCTTGTCCACTAAAGACTTCATATTGAAGATCGAACCCATAGAGAAATGATAAATGTAGTAGACATTTTATAGATGAATCTTGTTAAATGAAGTAAAGGTTTTGTTGATGATCCCCGAACGGTGATTCTATGTCTATGGGTTACACTTTGTTGATAGCAGAAAAACCCGATGCAATGAGAAAGATAGCTGAATCCTTGGCGGAGGGTGGGACATTAAAGAAAGTCTTAACAGATCGAGGCATCGATTACTATGAATTCATCAGGGATGATAAGAAGCATGTGATTGTAGCAGCTGTTGGGCACCTCTTTAACTTAAGCCCTGCTGTGAGAGGGGAGTGGACGTATCCCGTCTTTGATGCTGAGTGGAGACCAAGTTTTGAGGTAAGAAAACAGTCGGGCTTCTCTGAAAAATACTTCGAAGCAATAAAGAACTTAGCAGAAGATGGGATGGATTTTATCGTATGCTGTGACTTCGATACGGAGGGAAGCGTCATAGGCTCGAACATATTAAAGTTCTTATGTGACGCTAAAGATGCAAAGCGAATGAAGTTCAGCACCTTGACAAAAGATGAGTTGATATCTTCTTACAGGAATATGTCAGATCATCTCGACTTCGGTCAGATCGAGGCTGGATTGACCAGGCATTGGTTGGATTGGCTCTGGGGGTTGAACCTGACTCGTGCCTTGACATTGGCTATGAAGAGTCAGGCAGATAAAGGTTTCAAGATTCTCTCAACGGGCAGGGTACAGGGTCCAACTTTAGCCCTAATGCTGGAAAGAGAGTTGGAGATAAGGAAGTTCACCCCAAAACCATATTGGCAATTGGAGTTACACTGTAGAGTCAATGGTAACGAATTCACAGCTATGCATAAAAAAGGTCGATTCTGGGCGAAGAACGAAGCAGATCAGATATTAAGAGATTGTGAAGGGAAGGATGTAATAGTAGAAGACATAGCGAGGAGGAGATACAAGCAACTACCACCCTACCCATTCAGCACAACGAATCTACAGTCTGATGCTTACTCCCAATTTAAATTCTCTCCTTCTCAGACTCTCAACCTTGCTGAGAGTTTGTATCAGATGGGTGCTATCTCCTATCCAAGGACTGCCAGCCAGAAGTTGCCGACAAGCATAGGCTACGAGAAGATATTGAAGGCTTTATCCTCCTTGGAGAAGTATGGCGATCTATGTGATGAGTTGCTCAAGAAGAGAAGATTGGTTCCTCGTGAAGGACCTAAGAAAGACCCTGCCCACCCTGCAATATACCCTACTTCTGAAGTCCCAGATTTAAGGAAGCTCGCCCCCCAACAGAAGAAGGTTTACGATCTGATATCGAGGAGGTTCTTGGCTACCTTTGCCGACCCTGCTGTAAGGGAGAGTGTACGCGTAATTTTGGCCATAGGCAAGAATAAGTTCATAGCAACTGGTAGGAGGAGTATATCTCTTGGCTGGGCAAAATTTTACTCTCCATATGCCACTTTTGAGGAGCAAGTCCTGCCTGAGATCAAAGTTGGTCAGATATTAGAGAATCTGAAGATCGAGATGCTTGAAAAGTGGACGACACCTCCCAATAGGTATACTCAAGGATCGATAATTGAGGAGATGGAGAAGAGGAACCTTGGCACTAAAGCTACAAGGGCTGGGATACTGCAGACTTTGTATGGGAGAGATTACATCTCAGGGAAGAGTATCAAGGTCACGAAATTAGGAGAAACGGTGATCAACACATTGAGGGATTTCTGCCCAAAGATAATCAGCGAAGAGCTGACGAGGAAGTTCGAGGAAGAGATGGAGCTCGTCATGAATGAAGAGAAGAGAAGGGAAGAAGTCATAGAAGAGTCGGTAGATGTCTTGGTAGAAAATCTTAACGAGATAAAAAAGAATGAAGACAAGATGGGGAAGAAGCTGTTAAAGGGCTTGATGGATTCTAGGAAGGAGGAGAGAAGGCTCGGAGTGTGCCCAAAATGCAAAGGCGAACTAAGGGTCATCAGATCGAGAAAGAGTGGAAAGATATTCGCAGGGTGTAGCTCTTACCCTAAATGTGACAATTCATACCCACTGCCTCAAAACGCAACTATTACCACTCTTGACAGAGTATGTAAGGAGTGCTTAACTCCAATCGTTCATGTTAGAAGGAGGAGAAAGCGACCTTTTACCATGTGCCTTGACCCCAATTGCCCAACAAAGTCGAACCTTTCTTATCAGAAAGTTCGAAGTGTTGATAACGCTTAAAAAGCAAGGATGGTAAGGAGGGCATAGACGATTTAGGGATGAAGAGTGGATTAGATGGGAATTAAAAGGAGAATTATGGGCTATTGCCGAATCACCTTAGAAATGATGAAGGGGATTATAGGCAGAAAAAGGCTTAGCAAGGCATCTCAGATATTGGATTTAAGAAGGATCGTAGAGATGGCTTACATGTTCGCTTTCTTCATCTTAGCGGCTGGCATAATAAACTTTATACTAGAAGGCACGAATCCAAATTTCTCTCAGTACTTAATCTTGCCTTTGTTTAATTTTCAGAATTTGACGGAGACTCTTTTGAACTTCCTCACGATTATGATCGGTGTAGCTGGATTTTATCTGATGTATCTTGGTGGAAAGAAGATCAGCACTAAAAGAACGGCAAACCTTTACCTTATATCGGGCTTAATCGTACTGATATCAAGCGTATCCATGTTGTTATTCATCCTAAGTACGAAATTTGGTTAAACTCGAGATTGGCTACTGGTCTACCAGATATCTGACAACCTTATCCCTCTTTTCGATAGCCTTTTTAGCAGCATCTTCCACTTTGATCTTCAACTCGTCGAGATCGTAAGGTGCCTCTTCGCCTACAACCTTCTTGATCTTCGTATAAGCAGATTCTCTGAACTTTAAAGTCAAGTCCTTCTCTCCTTCAGGCGTTATCAGAGCTACTTTGGGCACACCTTTCTCTACCCAACCAACCTTACTTATCTTCACACCAACCTTTCTAACTTGTTGCACGATCTCTTCAACACGATCTTCGGACGTAAATATCATAAGAGCGTCTAAAGAAACGCCAAGGTAATCTATCCCCCTATCTTCAAGCAACTCCAAGACCTTGGAGTTCACCAAACCCCTAATCTCTTTCTCATCAAAGTAAAGGGCTATATTTGATAGCTTCGAAATCTCGGAGGCATCTCCTCTTACACCCCCATTTGTAACATCGGTCATAGCGTAAAGTTTCCCTACTAGCCCTGAGCCTAGCAATGCCTTACACGACTTTACGAATTGGATGTTCAGAGTTTCTAGAACTACATCTGGTCTTCCAGAGTATATCGCTGCTGTACAGATCGTCCCCCCACCAGCTCCTTCAGTCATCAAAATCACGCTATCAGGCTTGACCTTATGCCTTGCAGCAAGCATGGACTCGCTTTCAGCAACTCCGATAGCCCCAACACAACCAGTAATCCTATCACCTATCACCATATCCCCACCAATTCTCAATGTGCTACCTGTCAAGATCGGTGTTTCAGTGAGCATGGAGACGGCACTTACACCTGCTTCAAAGTCGAAGAGCTTGCCTACATCTCCATCATCAGCCAGATGAAGATCGACGAACATGCCTACAGGCCTAGCCCCCTTCACGTAAACATCCCTTAAAGTAGCTCTTGATACATGAAAGCCAGCTAAGAAGGGGAAGTCGCTAAGCCTAGAGTGCATACCATCTACAGCTGTAACCAGAACATTACCCTTTATCTCGACAGCCCCTGCATCGTCATGGTAGAGGGGATACAGTAATGCTCTACTACCAGTAGGTAGACCTGCTATTTCAGCCAATCTGCGGTGAACGAAGAAATCTCCTTCTCCCCTCGACCCAACACCCATGACCCCCATTTTAACCCCTGACTTTGTATAATCTAAGACAAAGCGCACAAAATCCGGCTTAGGAAGAATTTTAGAATTCCTCACTTCTTCAAGAATAGCATCGGCAAGTCTTCCAGCAGCCTCAACGCTGAGCTTATCCTTATAGACCAATATCTCATCTATCAACCTCCTCTTCACTTCTTTTACGCTCATTCCTTTCGATAGTAACTTCCTACTGAGACCTTCAAGATCAGACAAAAAGATCAAAACATTAAAATTCTCTCCATAATTTATGCATTATGTAGTTAAAAATCAAAATCACAAGATCAAGAGAATGATTAATATGTCGATTCGTAAGCTCAAAAGTGGCATAGATTCTCTTTGGGCTAAGCATAAGGCTTTCAGGGCTATGTCTGTGGTTGCTTTTTTAGTATTTATCACAATCATGGCTTTCCTTGTATTTCGAATCCTTCATGAGTACAGTCCTATGCTTTTAGCAATATCTATATGGTTGATCTTGATTGGTTTAATCATAATAAGCATAATGAGGTGGCGAAGATGCTTTTGATAACATACCTCCTAAGAGTTAACAGAACCATCAATAACGTACATAAGTCTGTCAATTCATATAACATAGGTTCATCATGCAAAGATTAAAAGGGATGAGCATTAATGAGATGCTCAACTCGATAGCAAGGATAGAGGAAAGGATATGCCTCAACCTATCAGATGTTCAAAAGATACTGCTCACAACCGATGGCTCAGTAACGAGAACATTAGAAGTTTTGACAGGCAGACCTGTTATAATAATAACAAAGGTTAGAACCCCTATAAATGCCGATGAAGACTTGGCTAAAGAGTTGAAGATCAAGGTTGGGGAGAAGACGAACTATAGAGTGGTCCATCTTAAGAATACTGATAGTGACAGAGTACTGATATTTGCAAGGTCTTGGACGCCTGTGATGGGACTGAATGGAGTTATCAAGAAAGACCTAACTTCGACAGATATGCCTATAGGCAAGATCTTGGCGAAGCACAAACTTGAGACGAGAAGGGAGGTGACATCGATAGGACTTTTAGAAGCAGACGATATGCTTAAAGAAGCTTTTAAGATAGATTCTGAACCGATGCTATCGAGATTTTATAATATAATATATGAATCTGAGATATTGATAAGGATAAACGAAGTATTTCCGCTATCGAGCTTCCGTTGAGTAGAGTAATTCAGCACCTTTGTTCCTTACCTTCGTAACCAATACATTTCCTCCTATCTTATCTATCTCATCTTCAGCAACCTTGGCTATCATCTCAGCCTTTTTTTCACTATCGACGACTGTGTACAATGTCGGCCCAAAGGAACTTAGACCGACTCCATAGGCGCCTGCATCGACCATAACTTTCATGAGATTCGTTACTTCATCAGACTGAAGACTTACCTCCCTCCTCTTGAACCCCAACTTCTGTATGCTCGATATGGCCTCTCCAAATTCTGCTATGTCCTTCTCGACTACTGAGGGCAGAAGCTTCATTAAGATCAGATGAGATAGAGATCGAACTTCTTCGATGGGAATCGGGCAATACTTTGAGAAAAGATCTACCTCGAATGAGCCATGAACCCTCTGACTAGCTTTGGGTGTAGCTAAAACCACCAGCCAATCTTCAGGAAAATCCAATCTGGAGATCAGTGGGGGGGGAGGAGCTTTAGAGGCTGATGATGGCAGAAAACTCTGCTTCTGTCTGCCAAGACCAAAGGTATGCCCTCCATCAACGATGAAGCCACCAGCTTCAAAAGCCGCTACACCTATCCCCGATGTCCCTCCTCTACGAACGATCTTAGCCAGATCTCTAGGGCTAACATGAATTCCATTTAGATCTGTTAAAGCAAAACCAACTCCTAAAGACAGCTGAGTGCCAAAACCAAGACCGACATGCTCTTCATACCTCCTAAGAAGTCTGATGCGTATCCCATTCTTCAAGTTGTAGGCATCTATGATCTTCTTTGCTACTTCAAGAACTCTACCACTACGATCGCCCTCGACGATCAACCCACTTTCTATAGATTCTGCCTCTAAAATTACGTTGGGCTCTTCGAGAGCCATGCCAACTCCACCATCGACTCTCCCCAACTCCCCATTCAGATCGAGGAGGGTTATATGCAACCTTGATGGAGTTCTGACCTTTACTTTGCCCATGACTATCTTCCTATCTTAAATGAATTAAAAACCTTAGTTTTGAATATGGCCTTTTATTGTGAGAAACGCCTGAATCAGATCAAGATGTCAACTTCAATATGGCTCTGGCCAAGTCCCCATCAGATTCGGTCAAGGCAGCAACTGCTTCTTCTTTCGATACATTGGCCTGCTGAGCGACCAGTAAAACATCTTCTTCAGTGAACTTAGGTGCCTCCCTAAACCTCTCTTCTGAGATTTCTCCAACGACTTGAAAGAGTCTGACCCCCTTGGCCTTGATCTCTGACACACTAGGGTTCTTGATGATCAAATCTTTACTGCCAGTCCTTATGATCACTTCCTCTACACCAGGCATAGGCTCAAGATTGACACCCATCTTCTCTAACATTCTTCTAGCTTGCCTATCACTAATCTTCATCGTCTGTCCATTAAAAGGGAGTTGGATCATATTATTATTTATTTTTTTATGCCTTGCCTCACCTTGACTGCAACACCTGATCTGAACTGCCTCATCATCTTGGCTGAGAGTAAGGCTTTACCAACAGCTATGACTTTACCACTAATATCAAGGACAGCGACTTCTGACTTGGGTCTTACTCTTTTTCCACAACTCATGACATGCTTTGCAAAGACAGACCTCCCTTTAGATACAAAATCTTTTGCTTCATCCTTTACCACTACACAGTTATCTTTAAAGCGAGGATGTTTTATCAAAAGTTCAGCTCCATAAATCGTCAACACTATGCTCCCATCAGGGCGAAACATAGCCATCAGCTTACCATCCAAGAGGGCATTCTTCATCTTGCCAGTCCTTTTGGAGAATGTGAAATCTAATCTATCTATCGGGATAACTAGACTTACACCCTTGCCGAAGAGGTAGTCCAACGTCATTGAGAATTTCTCGTTTGGGTTCAAGGTTCTAGTTAAATCATTTGGAGATTGATTGTTAATGAATTTTCCATCCGATGTAAGTAATGTAAATCATTCATTCATTCACTTTCAGGTGGTACGAGAAGTTTTATCTTCAAAGCATACTCCACCTTCTTTGCCAGTAGATCGTTGGGCTTGAGCTTCCCACTCTCCAAGAGCTTTATAACAGAAGGCTTTTCATTTATCTTGCGCCCCAACTGCTCTTGAGATAGGCCGAGCTTCTCTCTCTCTTGCCTCATCACTTTGTTGTAATCCTTTCTAAGCTCTAGTAAAGGCTCCTCCAGATAGCCAGAGCTCTTCTTTACCGCCATCTTTACAGCTTTCTTATTACGTACTGGAGAGCCAAGCTTTGCACACGAGCTACAGACTCTAAATGTTGCCCCTTCTATCTGGATCGTGAACATCCGACCAGTTAAAGAACTCCCACATATCTCACATTGCATTATCATTAAACCTTCCTATAGGTCGTTTGATGGGACTTGCGTACTTTAGCGTAAACCTCCTATTTAAGTACTTAAGCCTTAACCCAATTCTTCTAAAAGAAATCTCTAGATAAAAAGTAGTTATGTAAGAGTGGATTCTTAATCTCTTATGCTCTCTAATGTGCTGACGGCTGACCATATCGTTACACGTGCAAAAGAAGGCATATTGGGGTCTTGAGAAATCTCATCGAGCAGACTTATAGCATTGGCAGCTCTAACACCTAAGCTCAGCTTTGTATCCTGAAGTATTACGATTGCTTCTTTGGCTATCCTCCTTATGTTCCTCGGCGTTATATTGCTGTCTGCTACCATTTGGAGGGTGGTGATAGATTTGGCAAGTTTCTCCTCATTCTCCTTCTGCTTCTTTGAAACCATAATTACCACCTTAAAGTTCCTGTGATTATTGTAAACCTCTATAAATAAAAATTGCGGATGGCACATGAATAGAAATCTGTTTGCAAAGATTTTCAAGACTAAAGTTTACATACCAATCGATCTTATTATTACTGACTTTGACCGAAGTTGATAAGGATAAGGATAAGGATAAGGATAAGGATAAGGATAAGATTAGTGGTGCGGCAGAACTCATGAGGAAAGGGGCTACTCTTCTGGGGGAGGTATGCCCAAGATGTGGGAGTCTCCAGGTACGCTATAAAGGCAGAACTTTATGCCTGAGTTGTGACGATCTATCAGATCTAGATGCTGTAGAGAGGGCGAAGCCTGCAGAGGGGATGCCTGAAGATTTAAGGGGGCTGGTCTTGAGCAAGATTCAGAAACTCTCTGATGCCTTGAGGGAGGAAGAGGATATAGAAAGACAGGCAAAGATCGCCGATCTGATCCTTCTCTATATGGAGATCATGGAGAGGATCAAAGGAGCCTAACGATCAGATAGTAAGATCGTGAAAAATCTTCATATTGGAGATCAGAGATGAAATGAAGGTCAAAAATTCCTTTAGAAATAAAGAGTTATTAGTACGGGGAGGGACATAACATATAAGAATATTGGTAGAATACACTTCTTTTGGGAAAAATGAATGAGGGTGCTAGAATGAA
>JACGUG010000089.1 GCA_024256285.1 archaeon | reverse complement strand
AATTTGAATTGCCACAGGATTTCGGAGGTATGTTAAACATTGTTGTTCATTAAGATTCGTTGCAGAAATGTGGGGAAAAGATATAGACATATTTCTTTTAATTAAGTAGAACCTAATATTTTAATCTATAGCGATAGGTTTGTGTAAGGTGATTGTGCTATTTTCTTTACTTATTTTAAAGATTGTAAGAGTCCACTTTAATAGAATTCTCATAAATACCCTACAAAGAACACCACTTGAGAGAGCAATTGGAATGGAGGAATTTGCCGACTTTTATTGAACTTAGTAGGGAAGATTTAATTTAAATTTAAATTAAAGCACGACTCTTTTTTATAAGCATTATAATCTAATATTTCTTAAAGATACACGATCTCTGATATGCATAGTTTAAGAATGAATAATACTATTTCTCGCCATTCCATAAAGTTATTTATCCCATTATCTTTGTCTTCAATTTTAAAATTCTTTAAAATGCTAAAAGTTGTGAAAGAAAAAGGGATGTTATTTTTTCTTACCAACCATGGTAAAGCTGATGGTTATTAGGGAGATCAGCACACCCAAGATTATCCAAGATATCGTCAATTGTACCAAATCGAGTGGAAGGAGAGTCCCCCCAACGGGGATGGGTGATGCATTACCGAAGATGTTTCCAGATGAATAAACTTCTTCACCAGGACCTACTTCTAATATTATGGGTCCTATGATAGTGGGCGTGGTCGGAATATTTCCTTCGGGAACGGTTTCTTGTACATAGAATATGTAGGTTCCAGGAATAACATCTTCAAGGTTAAAGCAGTAATGACCTATGAGCCCATCATCTCCTGTCTCCTCAGGGTTCTCTCCAAGTATATTGAAGTCTCCTTCATAATATTCCTGAGCGAGTGTCACACCGTCTTCTCCTAGGAGGGTTATTGTCACACCACTAATCTTAGGCTCGAATCTTTCATCCCAAATGCCGTTTCTATTCAGATCGGTGAACTTGAATCCACATATGTGGATAGTACCTAATTCTGCAGGAGGAATTGCCATCTGGTGGACCATCTTGTTGGCCTTGGAAAAGGCTGTTGTCGTAGGATCCCTTGTCCAACCTCGTAGAGGTGCGGTACCTACTTGTTCGAATCTATGGCCTGTATTTATATCTGAATCGTATGGATCATAACTATTGTGGAGTGGCCACCAGCCAATTGGACGTATAGGTAGTTCTTCATCTTGATAATATATATTCATTCTTTCAGGAAGAGGAATACCTTTTTCAGTATCGTCGATTTCTTTTATAGGAATGTCATCAGGATCAGGCTCGTGCTCAGTGGCTCGGAAGAAGAAGACTATTCTGCTATCTCCGTCACCTTCACAATTGATCGTAATTGTCAAAATGAGGTACTCCTGAGGTCTGAGAATTCTTAGAGTATTGTCATCTTCAAATTCAATGTAATCCGTATATATATCTAAAGTGTCACTGGGAGGGCCCAAATTCCATGTGTATATGTCGACTGGAATAGTTGTCGAGTAAGGCGAGAAGATTTCAGGTATAGGCAGGGGACTTGTAACAGTTCCAGACGCTCTCAGATTATCATCAGGATCGTATATCTCCCATGATGCTTCCAATTCTATTGAGGCACTGCTTGGGTTCAGATTTGCCGCAGCCAGTGTTATATATTGAATAGTAGATGCTACGTCATCTAGACTACTATCAGCACTATTTTTGAAGTAAATAGTTTCATCAACCGAATCATCAAAATTGATATAATTTGCAATATCAGGATCACGCCAGACTTGACTGCTTGGAGCTGCATAGGCATAAGATGGTATGAATAATGTTATGGAAAGTGTTATAATCAACATCAGAAGGATGGTAGTTCTTCTCTTCAATCGGGTCTCTTAGGATTCTCCACTTGATTATTTAAGATTTATGAATATGGATTCCCTAGAGGTCGATCAAGATTTTGGCCTTGCCCATGCATTGTAAAACTCCTCACTATCCATGATGAATCACCTTACACGTAATCTGACATATTAGACGAACTTGAAGCATAGGATGTTGGTGAATGATTTTTCAAACAACTTCAAAAGAGTGGGTAGACCTGTCCCAGTTTAGAACTTGAATCTCTGAGTAAGTATAGGACATCCCTTAGGGGGCTTTATAGATTTAGAGGAGGTTTTATGGTTCAACTAGAATGAAGTTTCTTCTCAATGATGGCCATCAGTTTAGACTTCAATTTAGTAACATCTATTCTTTTTCTTTCAGATCCTTTCTAGAGATTCAAATCTTAAATATCTTCGATTAAATGTAATCAACATTGTAAAGTGAATACGTTGAGTTTCTGTGAACCTAGACCCGATCGATATGTGTTAAGGATTGCATGTTCTGAGATAGCAGAAGCCTTGATGGCAAAAGGTCAAGTTACAAAGGAAGAATTAGATTTTTTGAAGCGAGTTGTATGTAAAAAGTACCATTTAGAAAGATATCCTAGCAACTCCATGATCCTGTCTTCTTTGCCTCCTGAGAAGCATGAAGACTTTAAAGAGATATTAAAGATAAAGCCAGTGAGAACAGCGTCGGGCATAGTGGTCATAGCTGTCATGACCAAGCCCTATCCTTGTGCTCATGGTGCATGTGTGTATTGTCCAGGGGGCCAAAGATTTTCATCACCCCAGAGCTACACTGGAGAGGAGCCCGCCGCCCTCCGTGGTGTCCAGAACGAATACGATCCTTTCAAGCAGGTATCGGCAAGGCTAGACCAGTTAAGGGCTATAGGCCACGATGTCGGAAAAGCAGAGTTGATCTTGATGGGGGGGACCTTCTTGAACTTCCCCATAGACTATCAGAAGGATTTCGTTAAAAGGTGCTACGATGCTCTGAACGGTATAGAATCTAAAAGTCTTGAAGAGGCGAAGAGAAGGGCCGAGTATGCAAAGATAAGGAACGTGGGCTTGACTATAGAGACGAGGCCAGACTTCTGCAAGGAAGAACACGTCGATCTTATGCTCGAGTACGGTGTCACTAGGGTAGAGATAGGGGTACAGAACCTCGACGACGAAATCTACGAGATCGTCAAAAGAGGGCATGGTGTGATGGACGTGGAAGAGGCCTTTAGAACTGCAAAGGATTCTGCCCTTAAGGTAGTCGCCCATATGATGCCAGGACTGCCAGGCTCGAATCCTGAAAGGGACTTCTATTCCTTTTACCGTCTCTTTAACGACCCCGAATTCAAGCCAGACATGCTCAAGATATACCCGACTTTGGTGGTAGAGTCCTCTGAGCTCTACAGGTGGTACTTAGATGGGAATTATCAGCCTTACGATGACGAGACGACGATAAAGCTCTTGGCAAAGGTCAAGTCCATAGTGCCGAAGTGGGTTAGGATAATGAGGGTTCAAAGGGACATACCGGCAAGGTTGATCGTAGCAGGAGTCAAGAAGAGCAATCTAAGGGAGTTGGTTCAAAAAGAGCTATCGAGAATGGGGCATAAGTGCCGATGTATAAGGTGCCGTGAAGTAGGAATTAAAAGATTGAAGTATGGAATAGATGTCAAGCCAGAGAACATCAGACTTTTGAGGCATGATTACAATGCATCTAAGGGTGTAGAAGTTTTCATATCTTACGAAGATGTTATGAATGA
>JACGUG010000088.1 GCA_024256285.1 archaeon | reverse complement strand
GTGTAAGACAAATTCATGAATGTTTTAATCAGTTAAGAGGGGAAGCAGGTAGGCATCAAGTAGACAGAGACTTAAACTTAGCCCTTTGTCATAACATTGGGGGAACAGGTGGAATAGCGACCGTTCACATCTTAGGGAGGGATATTTATGAGTGAACCTATTACAAGGAGAAAAATTCTTGTCAATTATAGGATTCGAGCTTCAAGGTGTGTAGATTGTGGTAGAACCTATTTCCCACCTAAATTCTTCTGTAATAACGAAGGTAGAAAGAGCCAAATGGATTCTGTTGATTATTTCTATAGTAAAGGGGCTCTCATTAGCGGAAGTGTCATTCGTAAACCCACCAATAAGTTCCTCTATGTGGGTTCCTTCATGTCTGCAATAGTTTCCTTTGATGACGGAAATATTAGGATTCCAGGAAGAATTACTGATTATGTTCCACCAGAGGAAGAGTTGGATATTACTCAATTTACAGGGAACGGTGTTATGCCTAGGTTCCGACGCCTTTACACGGATGGTTCTAAAGGCTTGATTTACTACTCCAGCCTCAACTTTAGTTTTGAGGATGATTATTATCCCTATCAGAAGTACGTGAAGATAGAACATTCAAATGTAAGCGAACGTCCTGGGATCGTAGGTTATGGGGTTTACTTACCAAAATTTAGAATAAAGAGTGAAGATGAGTCTAGCCTAGGAGTCAAGGAGAGGACTGTTGCCTTTGTAGACGAAGATGCAACCACCTTTGCGGTAGAGGCTGGAAAGAGGGCATTGATCCATGCTGGTGTCGATAATAGATACCTGAAAAAATGTTTTATGGGCTCAGAATCTACGCCTTATGCTGTTAAACCCTCTATGTCTACGGTTTGTCAAGCCTTACAACTTGGCGAAGAGTATGATGGCGGCTTCTTTAGTGGCGGTATAGATGCACAGTTTGCATGTAAGGCGGCCACAGACCTCTTTATCGATGCTGCAGCCCTAGTAGCTTACCCTACTTTTGATGGAGAATACGTCATGGTTATAGGCTCCGATAACTCTCAAGCCGAAAGAAACGATCCATTAGACTATACTGTTGGTGCTGGCGCTGCTGCTTTCCTATTCGGAAAAAGAGACATCATCGCAACCCTAGATTACTATGTGCCATATACTTCCGACACCCCCGATTTTTACCGACGAGAAGGCCAAAAGTACCCGAAGCATGGTGGGAGGTTTACTGGAGAACCCGCCTACTTTAAACATGTTGTGACAGCCATGAAGACTGCCCTAAAGGCAAGTGGACTCACTCCAAAGGACATCCGTTTTGTGGTTTGCCACTCACCCAATGCCAAATATCCCTATCTTGCAGCCCAAGAAGCAGGGTTCCAGAAGGATCAGATTGAACCTGGGCTAGTGGTTAGATATGTGGGAAACCTTTACTCCGGTTCAAGCCCTACTGCCTTAGCAACTGTTCTCGATATAGCTGACCCAGGAGACCGAATACTCATGACCAGTTATGGATCTGGTGCTGGCAGCGAATCTTACATATTCACGATCACAAAGGAAATCGAAAACAAAAGGGAAAGGACAATTCCTGTAAAACAACAGATTGAAAGTCCCCACAAAGAGTATGTAGACTATGATACCTACCGAAAATGGAAGGAAATAGGCGGATAAAGGAACATGTATTAGTGGTTAGGGCTTTAGGCAAGATAGAATTATTGACAATTCGATATAACCATTTCTTCTTCTCTTCAGCCCATACCTCTGGTAGTCTAGTCTAGTATAATCTAGTCCAACTTTTTTCATAGCCCTTTTTTACTTTTTTATGATATTAGGTTCCAACATGGGCTATCATTTCAATCTCTTTTCTCCGTCTTGATGTTTTAATTGGTGCAAAAGGTTTAAGTCTTGTAATCCAACCCTTTTTCTAGTGTATCGATGCCTCTTTTAGTATTTCTCGTTGCATTCTTATATCCTTTCAAATTTGGGTGTAGGTTGAAGGACTTTTTAAGAAGATAGCAAAAATATGCCCAAAGTGTGAGAGTAATGACAACACTAAAACTATCTTAAAAGTAAGTTCCGCCGAAAGGATAAAGTTAGGTAAAAATTTTCAGTTTACCGAAGGTAAATACAAAAGTTTTGAAGCGGGCCCGATGGACTTGAATACAAAAGGGTTTAGAACTAATACCCACGAGAAGGCTGTTACAAATGATTTCGCAACGGGACGAAGAGACAAAGATCTAATGGCAGCCTCACTATACGTAGCATGTAGAAAACTAGGAGTCCCTGTCCACCTTAATGACATATGTCGACATTCTAAAGCGAGAAGGGCGGGAATAAAACAGCGGCAGGATGTGCGCCCACATGTACTTCGAAAGGCTTTCGAGTCGGCTCTTCGCAATGCGAGGTTGGATGTCAAGGACTAAGAGTTCTTGATGGGACATATTCTTCTTGAGCTAGGATAACTACTATGATAAAACCAAGATAGATGAACTGAGAAACAAATATGCAAAGATAGAGTTCTTCCCAACGAGATTTCAAACAGAGGACTTGAGGAAGAGGCAGATCATAGATACTGCAAAATTGCTCGGATATCCAGAAGATGGGATAAAGAGGATAGAGGAAGCGTTAGCTAAGTACAAGACCGTTGATGAGGCTATGGATGAGATAAGGAAGTTAAATCTAAGATCTTATAAAGTGAACAATTCTAATAGCGACCCGAAGAAGATCGTTAAAGAAGAAGAGTTAGAGAATTACATTGTTGAGGGATGGGATGTTCAGACAGTACTTCCAAGTGGTAAGATCTCGATTAGAAGGCTCAACTGAGCATACTTCTTCTTCAGATAATCGAGCGTTTCGGTTATCCCTACTTGGTTGTGAACATTACATAAAGAATGAAGGGCAGATCATATCTGTACTTTTATCATTACGAGAATGGAAAGGTGCTATTCTTGCTGACCTTAGTTGATGTGGACTATTGTACTCAGCCAGCGTTCATAAAGCCCTTGGGAATGCACTCCTAATAATTCTCTATGTAAGCTCTTTGAATTTTTCTGAGGCTGGTTCTCCGCCAATTCCCCAGTGCGATTTTGGGATTTCATGCACGATTACTTCCACAGCATGTGCAGGGATACCCAAATCTACAAAGACTTTCGTTATACCTTGAATCACGGTTTTGACTTTTTCCTGTCCAAAACCTTCCCAGACGTTTACATGAACAATTGGCATTTTTCTACCTCCTAACTGTAAATTGATAACTTTTTGCTAGATTATAAAATTTAATTTCTACTACAAGTGCATTTAGTGATGCTCAGATAGTGGCAGAATCCTTGAGATTGCAGGCCTACATCGTTATCATGTATATTATTGTTCAATATTTCATTATGGCCGCCCTCCATCAATATCACTAATCCCCGCCTTCAAAGACAACTAGCGTCGGAACTATAACTAGAGTCGATGATATAAAAATGTCTAGGAAAAGTTACATTCCACCTCGACGCAAGCGTTTTTGTTTCTTTTCCCATTGTTCGACATAGAGGCTGCATTTCATTTTGTCTTTGCATTTTCTGCATTCAGGGCGAAGTGATGTCCAAGAGCGGTTACATGGAAGCTTAGACAATGATACTCTCCTCCCACAATAAGATCCACGTTAGAAATAAAGTTTTTAACAAAAAG
>JACGUG010000024.1 GCA_024256285.1 archaeon | reverse complement strand
ATCACGAGAATTGGAGATCTGTAGGTGATCTAACATGCGACATGAAAAGACCGTCACGAAAAAAGATGAGTTATATGAATACAGTCTCCTAACCGATCACGATATAAATCTCTTTCAGGAAGGCAGACATTTCAAGCTTTACGAGAAACTGGGATCCCATATCTTAGAGGTAGACGGAGTAAAAGGCACATATTTTGCGGTCTGGGCTCCGAATGCGGAGCAGGTTTATGTAATGGGGGATTTCAACACATGGAAACCGAGAACATATCCCTTAAAGCTCCATGATTATAGATCAGGAATTTGGGAGGGCTTTATTCCAGGCGTCGGCAAGGGAAGCTTTTACAAATACCATATAGTCTCCAAGAGGAACGACTACAGTGTGGATAAAGGAGACCCCTTTGCATTTTACTGGGAAACTCCTCCCAAGACAGCCTCTGTGGTTTGGGAGTTGAACTACAGTTGGCAGGACATGGACTGGATGAAAGAGAGACGCAAACGTAACTCTCTTGATTCACCAATCATTATATACGAAATTCATCTAGGATCTTGGAGAAGAGTTTCAGAAGAGGAGGATAGATGGCTAAAATATAGGGAAACGGCTCGTTACCTCCATAGTTATGCAAATGATATGGGGTTTACCCATGTGGAACTATTACCTGTAATGGAGCACCCGTTCTACGGTTCTTGGGGATACCAGATAACAGGTTACTTTGCTCCTACGAGCAGGTATGGAACGCCTCAAGACTTCATGTATCTTATTGAGCAACTCCACAGAAGAGGTATCGGAGTAATCTTGGACTGGGTTCCCTCTCACTTTCCTACAGATGAACATGGTCTCGTCTATTTCGACGGTACACATCTCTTTGAATATGGAGACCCTAGGAAGAGGTTCAATCCAGATTGGAATACCTATATCTTTGACTATGGCAAGAATGAAGTTAGATCATTTCTCGTAAGCAATGCACTTTTCTGGCTTGACAAGTATCATGTGGATGGTCTTCGAGTGGACGCATTGGCCTCCATGCTTTACCTAGATTATTCACGCAAGGAAGGGGAATGGGTTGCGAATGAATATGGAGGAAGAGAGAATCTAGAGGCCATATCGTTCATACGCAATTTGAATGAGGCGATTTACAGTACCTATCCAGATGTTCAGATGATAGCTGAAGAGTCGACCGCTTGGCCGATGGTTTCGAGACCGACTAACGTAGGAGGACTGGGATTTAGTATGAAATGGAACATGGGATGGATGCATGATACACTTGACTATGTTTCTAAGGATCCCATATATAGGAAGTATCACCATAACCAGCTGACATTTAGCATCTGGTATGCTTTTTCTGAAAATTTCATACTTCCACTATCACACGATGAAGTTGTCTATGGTAAAGGCTCCCTCCTCAGCAAGATGCCTGGCGACGACTGGCAGAAGTTCGCTAACCTTAGGCTTCTGCTTGGATACATGTACGGCCACCCGGGTAAGAAACTTTTGTTCATGGGTGGGGAGTTCGGCCAGTGGAATGAATGGTATCATGAAAAAAGCCTGGATTGGCATCTACTTGACTATTCCCCTCACCAAGGGGTACAGAAATGGGTGAGGGATCTTAACCACCTTTACAAAAGAGAGCATGCCTTATATGAGTTAGACTTTGACTCTAGTGGCTTTGAGTGGATAGATGTCTACGATTGGGAGCAGAGTGTTATAAGCTTTTTAAGAAAAGGAAAGAGCATAGAAGACCGGATTCTGGTCATCTGTAATTTTACACCCGTCCCAAGGATGAACTACAGAGTAGGCGTTCCGAAAAGTGGTTTTTGGAAGGAAGTTTTGAACAGTGATGCAAAGGAGTATGGAGGAAGTGGCCATGGTAACTTCGGCGGGGTCGAAGCCACGCCAGTACCTTCTCACAGTAGATATTATTCACTTTCCCTCACACTTCCCCCACTTGGTGTGCTTTTCTTTAAGAGTGAAGGGACACGATGATGGAGATAGGGGCCAGATACTCTAGTGATGGCATATGTGAATTTGCGGTCTGGGCTCCTCGTAGAAAAAAGGCATCGATAAAAATTAACGCAGGTGGCAGAGGAGATTTAATTCCGATGAAGAAAGACTATAAGGGATACTGGAAGGTAGTGCTGGAAAACATTCGCCCAGGCATGCGTTACTGCTATAGGCTGGATGATGGAAGAGATAGGCCTGATCCGGCGTCTCACTTCCAGCCCGAGGGGATACATGGGCCCTCATGTGTAGTCGATCATAGCTCTTTCCGATGGGACGATCGAGGCGGGAGGGGGACAGACCTCTCCGACATGATAATCTACGAACTTCATGTAGGGGCTTTTACCCCGGAAGGTACCTTTGAGTCGATAATTCCTCGACTAGACGACTTATCAGACCTTGGAGTAAATACTATCGAGATCATGCCTGTTGCTCAATTTCCGGGTCAGAGAAACTGGGGATACGATGGCGTTTATCCTTACGCTGTTCAGAATACGTATGGAGGTCCTGAAGGACTGAAAAGGCTGGTCAATGAATGTCATAATAAAGGCATAGCCATTATACTGGACGTCGTCTACAACCATCTCGGCCCAGAGGGAAACTATCTTGGAGATTTTGGACCATATTTTACTGACAAATATAAAACGCCTTGGGGTCGAGCGATAAACTTTGATGGACCATTCAGCGATAATGTCCGTAATTTCTTCATAAAAAACGCTCTTTTCTGGTTTAGAAATTATCATATCGACGCGCTTCGAATCGATGCGGTACACTCTATCTTTGATATGAGCGCAAAGCCATTTCTCTTAGAACTGGCAGAAAGGGTCGATGAATTCTCCAGAAAACACCGCAGTAAGTGCTATCTGATTGCGGAAAGCGATCTGAATGATTCTAAGGTTATAAGGCCGAAGGAGATGGGAGGATATGGCATTGACGCACAGTGGTTAAGTGACTTTCACCACGCCCTTCATACACTTCTTACTAATGAAGATAAAGGCTATTACGCCGACTTTGGGAAGATAGAGCATCTTGTCAAAGCTATAAGGGAGGGGTTCGTCTACTCAGGACAGTACTCTAAATACAGACTTAGGCTGCACGGTAACTCATCGAAGGATTGCCCTACACATAGGTTCATCGTGTTTGCTCAAAACCATGATCAGGTAGGGAATAGAATGTTGGGAGAGAGGTTAACAAGTCTGATATCTTTCGAAGGGCTTAAGCTTGCTGCGGGTATCGTAATACTCTCCCCATACATACCGCTCTTTTTCATGGGGGAAGAATATGGGGAGGAGTCTCCGTTCCTTTATTTCACAAGTCACTCAGATCCTCGATTGGTTGACGCCGTAAGGAAAGGGAGAATCGAAGAGTTCGAGGCTTTTCGGTGGAAAGGGGAACCTCCGGACCCACAAAACCCCGAGACCTTCTTACGTTCAAAGATTAGATGGGAAAGAAGAAAGGATGAGAAGCACCGTGTATTGCTCGAGTTCTACAAATATCTAATAAGGCTCAGGAAGACCGTATCCGCTTTGAGCCGTCCAGACAGGCAAGGGTTGGATGTATACGGGTTGGAGGCAGAAAAGTTGGTGTTCATCAGAAGATGGGTGATAGGTTCGAGCGTGTTCAGCATCTTCAATTTCAACAAGAGGGATATGAGAACAACAGTTTCTTTACCTGAAGGCGAGTACCTGAAAGTCCTAGATTCCGCAGAAGAACGATGGGGTGGACCCGAGTCAGATCTACCAAAGAGAATTGCTTTGGGAAACGACATAATGGTGAAAGGCTTAAGTTTTGCTACCTTTCTACTCGATGTTGATGAGATCGATGGATAGATTCGTTTGTATTCATGGTCATTTTTATCAGCCACCAAGAGAGAATCCCTGGCTTGAGGAAGTAGAGCTCCAAGAACCTGCTTACCCTTATCATGACTGGAATGAGAGGATAAAAGCTGAGTGTTACGATCCAAACACGGCTTCTCGTATCATGAATCCAGAGGGCAAGATCATAGGAATAGTGAACAATTATTCAAAGATAAGCTTCAACTTCGGACCTACGCTTCTCTACTGGATGGAGAGGCATGCCCCACATGTTTATGAGGCTATCCTTGAAGCAGATAAAAGGAGTATGGAGAGGTTCTCCGGTCATGGATCAGCTATAGCGCAAGTTTATAATCACATAATAATGCCTCTGGCAAACAGGAGAGATAAATATACTCAGGTGAAATGGGGGATCAAAGATTTTGAGAAGCGCTTTGAGAGGTCTCCAGAAGGTATGTGGCTTCCTGAGACTGCGGTAGATGTGGAGACTCTCGAGGTGTTTGCTGAATTAGGCCTGAAGTTCACTATTCTAGCCCCCCACCAAGCAGCGAAGATCAGGGAGATTGGTGGTCAGAAATGGTTTGACGTTACTGGAGGAAAGATCGATCCTAAGAGAGCCTATCTATGTCGTCTCCCGTCGGGTAACAGCATAAACATTTTCTTTTATGACGGAGCGATATCACATGAAGTGTCTTTTGGCGGTCTCCTTAATAACGGAGAGATATTTGCTAAGAGGCTTGTCGGAGCATTCACCGAACAAGGAGGTAACCCGCAGCTTGTTCACATAGCTACGGACGGTGAGTCGTATGGCCATCATCACCCCTCCGGCGACATGGCCTTGGCATACTGTCTTCATTACATAGAATCGAACAACCTAGCTAGAATAACGAATTATGGGGAATTTCTTGAAAAGTTTCCTCCAAGATACGAGGTCCAGATAATTGGGAATACATCTTGGAGCTGTGTACACGGAGTGGAGCGTTGGAGGAGCAACTGCGGTTGCAACACTGGAACGAATCCGGGGTGGAGCCAAGAGTGGCGCCGACCACTAAGGGATGCCATGGACTGGTTAAGAGAAAGGCTGGCCCCTCCCTTCGAGATCAAGGCCTCAAAATACCTCAAGGATCCTTGGGAAGCTAGGGATGACTACATCGTAGTAATTCTCGACAGGTCTAGACAAAACGTTGAGCGGTTTTTGGCTAAACATGCCAGAAAAGATTTGTCTGAGGAGGAGAAGAGGATGGTTCTGAAGCTTCTCGAGATGCAGAGACATGCCATGCTTATGTATGCGAGTGATGGATGGTTCTTCGACGAAATATCTGATATCGAGGCGGTACAGGTGATGCGGTATGCGACCAGGGCCATGCAACTTGGTTACGAGTGCCTCGGCGCTCAGTTAGAATTGGAATACACGAGCATGCTTAAAAATGCTCCAAGCAACATCCCCAAGTTTGCGAACGGGGCAAAAGTTTTCGAGATGTTCGTGAGGCCAGCCATCGTGGACCTCATAAAGGTTGGTGTGCATTATGCTATCTCTTCTCTTTTCAACCGAAAAGAATCGGGGTTGTCAAAAGTGTACTGCTACAACGTCGACGACCAGATATACGAAGTATCTAAGGCAGGAAGGCTCATGCTAGCCATAGGTAGGTCCAGGATCTCTTCTGAAATTACTTGGGATGAGGAAGTTATCAGCTTCTCTGTGTTATGGTTGGGCGATCATAACGTCTTCGGAGGAGCCAGAGAGTTCATGGACGATAATACATTCTCAGCTATACGTGATAAAATCAAATCGAGTTTCGAAAGAGCGGATATACGGGAAATGGTAAGATCGATGGACGAGTTCTTCGGGACGAGTAGTTACTCGCTCAAAAACCTCTTCAGAGACGAGCAGAGGAGAATAATAAATGGTATATTGAAAGTCTCAGTAGAGAACGCTACGTCCTACTATAGACGAATATTCGAAGATAACTATCCCGAAATGCGGTTCCTAACAGATATGGGGGTAACACCTCCGAGGGCGCTACAAGCGGCTATGGACATAATAATAAATTTAGAGATACAGAAAGCTCTAACTGCTGAAGAGATCGATATAGAGTTGGTGGAAAGAATGATAGAGGATGCAAGAAGACTCTCAATAAGACTTGATGAAGGTCTGATTGGCCTAAAGGCGAGTTCAAAGATAGCCTCCGAGCTAGGGAAGTTAGTCAACGAGCCCGAGAACGTAGAAAATCTTGAGAAGGTTGAACGATTAGTGGAGTTATTGAGTAAACTTCCTGTACGACTCAATTTATGGCAGTCCCAAAATACGATTTTCTCGCTTGGTAGGCAGTATTATCATTCCATGAGGGAGAGAAGTGAAAAAGGTGAGGAAGAAGCGGCTAGATGGTTGGCCGCTTTCGACAGGTTAAGTGAAAAACTAGGGGTCCAAGTTCAGCTATGATCATCCCCATCGCCACATATAGATTACAGTTTAACGCCTCATTCAGGTTCTCAGATGCAAGAAACCTAGTTGATTATCTATCTCAACTGGGCATATCTCACATCTACGCATCGCCCATATTTAAGGCTCGTCGCGGAAGCTTACATGGCTATGATATAGTCGACCCGAACATGGTTAACGAAGAGTTGGGGTCTGAAGAGGACTTTGAAAACTTGATGGAAGAACTGGAAAAACATGGAATGGACTGGATACAGGACATAGTTCCGAACCACATGGCCTACAGTGCGGAGAATAGTATGCTCGTGGACTTCTTAGAACTGAGAGGGGGCTCAAAATACTTTAAATTCTTTGACATAGATTGGAACCACTATTCTGAAGATCTTCAAGGAAGGCTGTTGGCGCCTTTTCTGGATCGGCGATACTCAGAATGCCTGCAGGACGGGGAGATCAGGTTGATCTGTTATGATGGATTCAAGATAAAGTATTTCGACATCGAACTCCCGATTAAGATAGAGTCGTATGGGAAGGTGCTGGAATCGAAGATCGACCTATTGAGAGAAAGGGGAGCAGAAGATGAGCCATCGGTCTTGCGACTTAAGCAGGTCATTGAAGAGATGGATGAACCCTCTTTTTGGAATTATGCCACATCTGAACAAAAGCGTATGGTAAAAGAGACTATCAACGAGCTATACGTAAAAAACGATTTTGTGCGTGATTTAATGAACGAAAGTATCGTTGAGTACAACACCAACAGAGAACTTCTGGATAGGTTACTTGCAACGCAGAACTTCAAGCTATGTTTTTGGAGAGTAGCAGTAGAAGAGATCAACTACAGGAGGTTTTTCAATATAAGTGACCTGATATGCCTACGTGTAGAGGACATAGATGTTTTCGAGGAGATTCACCGATTGGTTCTCAGGCTTGTGGCCGAAGGTAGATTATCCGGGTTGAGAATAGATCACATAGACGGCCTCCACGATCCAGAGCAATATCTCGAAAGGCTCAGGAAGAGGGCACCAAATGCATATATCGTCATCGAGAAGATTCTGATGCTAGAAGAGGCATTACCAGATGCATGGTCTGTTCAAGGAACTACCGGATACGATTTCCTCAATTATGTGAATAGGATATTTATAGCGAAGTCAAATGAAGCGAAGTTCAGCGCGGTTTACTCAGAGTTCACAGGATGTACAGGGGCGTATGATGATATACTCTACAAGTGCAAGAAGTTAGTTATTCAGAGACATTTTACTGGGGATGTAGAAAATCTAACCTGGTTGTTTAAGAGGGCGATTAACAAGAGGCCCTATGGCAGAAATTGCACATTCCATAGACTCAGAAAGGCGATAGTGGAGTTGCTTGCCTCTTCTCCTGTTTACAGAACTTATCTATCAGAGAAAGACTGGGAGGAGAGGGATGTGCGATATATCAAACTGGCTTTGCTGGATACAAAGCAAAGGAACCTCGATGTGATCTACGAACTGGAAGCTATAGAAAGACTCCTTGAGGAAGGAAGATTTTCGGAAGATGCATTACGATGCTTCATAAGGTTACAGCAGTTTACAGGTTCCATTATGGCCAAAGGTCTAGAAGATACGACACTTTATGTTTTTAACAGATTGATATCCCTCAATGAAGTAGGCAGCGATCCCAGTATCTTTGCCCTATCGATAGACGATTTTCATGAATTCAACAAGGTGAGGCGTAACAAATGGCCGTTTTCGATTAACGCAACGTCAACTCATGATACAAAAAGGGGAGAAGATGTAAGGGCGAGGCTCAATGTTCTATCCGAAGTACCATCAGAGTGGGGGTCGAAAGTAAAGAAGTGGGCTGAGCTTAACTTCAAGAAAAAGGAGAGGGTTGGCTATAGGCTTGTCCCTGACAAGAACGAAGAGTATTACATCTATCAGACATTGATTGGAGCATTTCCGTTTGACCTATGTGAGTTGCCAGAATTTACAGAACGGATAAAAGCTCATATGGTGAAGGTGGTTAGAGAGGCTAAAGTTAATAGTTCGTGGCTTGAACCGGACATAGAGTATGAGCAAGCAATTACTTCGTTCGTAAGTGAGGTTTTGGATTCATCGGATCGAAACGACTTTTTACAAGATTTCCTCCCATTTCAGGAAAAAATAGCTTACTACGGTGTGTTCAACTCTATTTCACAAACTTTACTTAAAATAACTTGTCCTGGAGTACCGGACTTCTACCAAGGAGGGGAGCTTTGGGATCTTAACCTAGTTGACCCTGACAACCGCCGACCTGTAGACTTCCGGAAAAGGATGGAGCTTCTAGCAGAAGTTCTAGAGATAGAAGAGAAAGGACAGGACAGGATGGGAGAATTTTTGCGGAAGTTTAAAGATGGGCGGATAAAGCTGTACGAGGTATACAAGTCGCTAAAGGCTCGAAAACGGAGAAAAGAACTGTTCGAGGAAGGCGATTACATCCCTCTGATAGTTGAAGGGACGTATAAGGAGCATGTAATCGCCTTCTGTAGAAGGAGAGACAGAGAATGGGCGATGAGTATTGTACCACGGTTTTTGACCGGCTTAATCGAAGTAGGGGGACGCCCTTTGGGCAGCGATGTATGGAAAGATACATATATTCGTCTTCCAGAGAATGCACCCTACTCTTGGGAAGAGGTCTTCACCGGACGAGATTTGCGTTCGATTAGGTTGGGGGGTAACAACGCATTACAGATGGGTGAGGTGCTCGAAAGTTTCCCTGTGGCATTGTTATTAGATTGGGAGGGATAAACAGATGGTTATGAGAAAAAGAGCTAGCGGGATTCTTCTTCATGTGATCTCCCTCCCATCGAATTTTGGCATAGGAGATTTAGGACCATGGGCTTTCAAATTCGCCGATCTACTTTCAGAGGCAAGACAAAGTTACTGGAATATCCTCCCCCTCACACCCACTAGCATGGAATATGGGAACTCACCATACAAAGCAGATTCAAGTTTTGCGGGAAACACCTTGCTTATAAGCCCGGAACTGCTGGTAAAAGAGAAGCTTCTTCCTGATTGGCTTCTTAACAGTCTACCAGACCTACCTTCCAAACGAGTTGATTACAGAGCAGTGTCGGGGATCAAAAATGAAATAATCAAGAAAGCATATGGAGGCTTCAGACAAAGGATCAAAGACTATAGCTCTGAGTTTGAGACCTTTTGTGCTGAGAATTCGAAGTGGTTGGATGATTATACGCTCTATATAGCTTTAAAAGAGGAAATCGGTAGGCCGTGGTATCTTTGGCCATGCCATTTGCGGGATAGAGAAGAAGGAGTCTTGGCGGAAAAGAGGGGAAATCTGAGAGACCTTATAGAGTTGGAGAAGTTCGCGCAGTTCGTCTTCTTTAGGCAGTGGCACTCCCTTAAAGAATATTGTAGGAGGAAAAGGTTAAGCGTTATAGGAGACCTTCCCTTCTACGTGAGTTACGATAGTGCAGATGTATGGGCTCACTCGGAGATATTCAAGTTAGATATGGAGAAAAGACCTAAATTCGTTAGTGGTGTCCCACCCGACTATTTTAGTGATAGTGGACAGCTCTGGGGCGACCCTGTATATGACTGGGAGCGACTAGCGGTCACGCATTTTGAGTGGTGGATGGATCGCATAGAACATAGCTTGAAACTCTTCGACATGTTGCGCCTTGACCATTTTAGAGGGTTCATTGCCTATTGGGAAGTCCCAGCTTATGCTGAGAAAGCATTAAATGGGAGATGGGTTGAAATCCCGTCAGAAGTTTTCTTCGATGCTCTGTTTAGACATTTCCCTGACCCCCCTCTCATCGCGGAGGATCTGGGCTTCATTACGGCTGAGGTAAGAGAAGCAATTAATAAGTTTGATATCCCTGGGATGAAGGTTCTCTTGTTTGCTTTTGGCGGATCTCCAGACAACCCTTACTTACCACACAACCATCCACGAAACTCCGTAGTCCTTACTGGAACCCATGATACCAACACGGTGAGAGGATGGTACTTGGAAGAAGCAACTCCAGAAGAAAGGAACATGCTCTTTAAATATTTAGGCAGGAAAACGTCAGAGGAGGAGGTCAGTTGGGAATTCGTCAGGCTCGCGATGATATCCATAGCTAGTTTGAGCATCATCCCAATGCAGGATGTGCTTTCTCTTGGGGCCGAATCGAGGATGAATCGCCCTGCGATATCCGTGAATAACTGGGAGTGGAGGGCCTCCAAGGAGCAATTGGGGTGTGATGCGTTTGGGAAGCTTGGGGAAATTACCGAAATGTTCGGACGGTACTGATTTGTGAATGGTAGGTGAACCGAGAAGGATCATATACATCAACCCTGTTTTTGGGTTTGTTTAACGGGCTGCCCTATACCCTTAACGCTGTGTAATAGGGGTTCTCAGCTCTAGCTGGTACGTTTCCCTGCTTTTTTGCCGTCTAAGTTAATACCAAGGATGATAGCTGATGATGGTCTCTTTGGAGACGATCTTCCCGTTTATCAATTGATCTATGGTGGCGAGATGGTCTTTTACGCCTCTGGGAAGTAAGAAATTTTGGGCTACAAATTCTCTTCCCTTCTTCCCCATCTCCTCAGCTTCTTTAGGATGCCTTAAGAGGTATAGGATCTTTTCAGCCGCCTCCTCAACCGTGGAGACAAGAAAGCCGTTCCAACCATCCCTGATCTGCAAAGGTATCCCTCCTACTTTCCCACCTACTACTGGTTTTCCCTTCCATAGACCCTCAGTTACAGTGAGGCCGAATCCTTCTTTAACCGATTTTTGAACGATCACTTGAGAGGCACGCTGGAAGGCGTTTATCTCCCTGTGGCTGTTGGGAGGGAGATCAAGGATGTGTATCTCTGGGTTTCTTCCCGCTACCCTTCGAGTATCATTCAAGACCTGTTGATACTCAGGGTCGTCACTTGCTCCCCCTCCCACCAAGAGGAGTTGGCATGGGGTCTTCTGACGAACCAATTTGAAGGCTTTTATCACTCCTATAGGATTCTTGAATACATCGAACCTAGAGACTTGGGTGATCAAGGGTTTTTGGGAGTTTATCCCGTATCTTTCCAGAGTCTCTCCAACTTCTTGGGCGGTCAGCTCCCTATTTTTATCTGATAAGGGGTCGATGAATGGGGGGATTATGAAGCTGGGTACCAGCCATAAGGGTAGAAATTGAAAAGTAGAGAAGATGTTGGCATGATACCTTTCCACCATGCTCCTCATAAACTCTTGGATCTGCACCATCCTCTCAGAGGAAACCGTTTCCAGATGGACATGGCATCTCCAGATCATCTTATGCTTTTCATAGACCTCTGGGGTAAGAAGCTCTATAAGTCCTAGAGGCTGAGGGTCGTGGATGGTAACTACATCACAGTCCTCTTCTATCAACCCCTCATTCTTCCTGATAGTCTCCCGATAGTCATCGGCCATTGAAAGGGAGAAGCCGTCTCTGCCCTGTAGAAAGTTGTGGAGAGTCTTGGTGATTTTAAAGAAGGAGGGTTCGGCCTCCATAACGTTCCATTGGATATCTATACCTAGCATATTCACAAAGGGAACGTATGAAGAGAGTAATTCTGCCACTCCCCCACCGAACCTGGCGGAGTTGATCTCCTGAAGCTTTAGTCCCTTCAGCCTATCTGCCAGTTCTTCCAACCTTCTGATGCTTTCCTCTCCAACAATTTGACTGTATTTCTCTAGCGAAGGAGAGGGCGGCAGGTCTTTCACCTTCATCGATGATCCCCGTAGTTAACCAGATCATGGGAATCGAATATAGCTATAAATATGTTAGGCCGTAGGAAACATACCATTCAACTGTTTGACTGAAAAGATCATCGGGCTGGGGCGAGAGAGTGGATATGGATAAAATGGAAAGAGAGCTATGCCTCAGAACTATCGGATACTTGGATTTGGTGGTTATCGGAGCCTATGCTGGTAAAGGAAGGGGTAGAACATATGGAGCCCTATTATGTGCCGCCTACAATCAGGATGAAGATCTATTTCAGACAGTCTGCAAGCTAGGGACCGGACTTTCCGACAAACAACTAGAGTGTCTACCTGAGAAGTTGAAGGATGCAAGGATGGATAAAAGTTCAGGAAGGGTCATCGTGGCTAAAGAAATGGAGCCCGATTATTGGTTCGGCCCCAGATACGTTCTCGAGGTACGAGGTTCCGAAATAACCGAAAGCCCAGTATACACCTGTAACTGGAACGAAGAAGATGAACGAGGACCAGCCTTAAGGTTTCCGAGGTTTGAAAGGTGGAGGCCCGAAAAGGCTCCTGAGCAGGCAACTACAGTACGAGAGATCGTAAATATGTTTCTCTCACAAAAAGGGGGGAGGTAGCAGACGGGTAAGTTGTCCAAGATCAAAAACAGCGAAATCTCCGCTATCCTCTACGAAATGGCCGATCTCCTAGAAATAAAGGGAGTCCAATTCAAACCTAGGGCATACAGGAGAGCTGCACAAACCATCGAAACACTTCCAGAAGATGTCAAGCTCATCTATGAGCGGGGTGAATTGCAGAAAATCCCAGGAATCGGGTCTAGCATAGCATCTAAGATTCAAGAAATCATAGAAACAGGAAGCCTCACCTATCTGGAAGAGTTGAGAGAGGAGCTCCCACAGGGCTTAAGAGAACTGATGGAGATAGAGGGCCTTGGTCCAAAATCGGCTCTAAAACTGAATAAAAAACTTAAGATAAGCAATATCGACGAGCTGGAATCTGCGGCTAGGCAAGGAAAGATCAGAGAGCTTGAAGGGTTCGGGAAGAAGTCAGAAGAAAATATTCTCCAAAGCATCGAGATGTACAGAAGCGCCCAAGAAAGATTCCTTTTAGGGTATGCACTTCCTATCGCCAAGGAAATAGAGAAGAAGTTGAATGAATCGAAAGTAGTGGGAAGAATCAGCTTAGCTGGGTCCATCCGAAGAAGAAAAGAGACTGTAAGCGATATAGATATTCTAGCGACCTCTCATGAACCTTCTAAGACCATGAACTTTTTCACGCAACTATCCGAAGTCAAACGAGTTCTGGCAAAGGGAAAGACGAAGAGCACTGTTGTACTGACCAACAATCTACAAGTGGATCTAAGGGTGGTAGAGGAGGAAAGCTTTGGCTTAACCTTTCAATACTTTACAGGATCAAAGGAACATAACATTAGACTCAGGGAGTTGGCCCTAGATAAAGATTGGAAGCTGAGTGAATATGGTCTGTTCGACAAAAGCACCAATAAGAAGATAGCGGGGGAGAAGGAGGAGGGGATTTACGAGGCCCTAGGATTGAACTGCATCGAACCTGAACTAAGGGAGAACAGGGGAGAGATAGAAGTCGCATTAGAAGGAAAACTGCCACATCTGATCGAATATGGGGAGGTTAAAGGAGACCTCCATGTTCACACCGTCTGGAGCGATGGCTCCCACTCCATAGAGGATATGGCAGAAGCCGCCAAGACGTTAGGCTATGAATATATGGCCATCTGCGACCACTCCAAAACTTTGCAGATCGCTCATGGTCTAGACGAAGAAGGCCCCCGTAAACAAATAAAAGAAATCGAGAAACTTAACCGCAGAATGGAAGGCTTGACCATTCTATCTGGAATAGAAGTGAACATCGATTCGAATGGGAAATTGGATATAAAAGATGATATGTTGAAGGATTTGGATGTCGTGGTGGCCAGTGTCCATTCCAGCTTTAAACAACCTGAAAAGAAGATGACAGAGAGAGTTTTGACAGCGGTACATAACGACTACGTGAATATAATAGGTCACCCAACCGGAAGAATCATAAACAAACGAGAACCGTGCCAGATCGATCTTCCAAAGGTCTTTGAAGTTGCCACTGAACTAGGGGTTTTCATGGAGATAAACGCCTTCCCAAACCGTCTAGACCTGTCCGATTCAAACTGCTTTAAATCCAGAGATTATGGAACAAAAATTTTGATTGGAACCGATGCCCATCACAGGGATCATCTGAGGTATATGAAGCTGGGAGTCGCTACAGCCAGACGGGGATGGTTAGAGAAAAAGGATGTCATAAACACATTGAATTTAAGAAAATTGAAGAAGTTGTTGGGATCTTAACAATAAGGAGTTTGTTAGGGAATATTATGACAGAGCTGTGGAGGAGAAGAAGAGCGTTACCTTTACTTTGTTAATCCTTTCTTTCTTACCCCTTCTGAAGCTAAGAAGGGATTTAAGTTGGTAACCAAATCGACCTTAACAATGCATTTTATGCTTGGCGATACATATAAAGATGAAAAGATACTTTGTGATCGAGAAGTCCTCTTCGAATAATATTTTTATAGACTAAACTTTTGAGATTGTATAAGCTCATTGAAATGCACTCATTTTATGAACTTCATAATGGGACACTCTTCCTCCTCTACTGGATCTTTAGGAGGATATCATAATATGAAGGCTCTACGGAGATTCCTAATCGTTGGATTGAAAGAACTGGATGCAGGTAAAACAACCATTGCTCGGGCATTGCTGCTTTGTCTGAGAGAAAGAGGGGTAAAAGCCTGCGGCTTTAAGCCCAAGGCAGGCAACACCCTCTGGTACGACTACGACATCGTCTATGAAGCCTTGAGTCATGGAAGGCTCTATGGGAAGGATTCCAAGCTGTTGAGGGAGGCTTCAAGCACCGACCTTCCCGAAGAGCTCATCAGCCCAATCCATAGGTTATGGACCTTACCTCCACATTACCTGAAGCAGGACCTTACTGCACTTCCCTACTTCATCGTTGACAGGGTTACTCTATGGGGGGAGAAGCCCAAAGAGATGGTCGTGGTTAACGACACTCTGCCCTTCAGGCATGGAAAGGAAATGTTAGTGGCCAAGCTTTACAAACCAGAAACAGAAGTCATACATGTTAGGACCCTGAGGGAGCTGAATGATATCGTTGAAATGTATTACGATGAAGCTATTGAACTGGCTCATAGGAGAATAGCGGCGGAACATGATGCCTTGATTTATGAGAGTTATGCAGACATAGCCCTCCCCTGGAGGGGAATTAAAGACCTAGATATGGTTCTGGTAGTCCACCCTGGCTATATTCAGGCATACGACCCAGATAGATACCTTTTAGCCCTGGATCTGTCCACAAACCTATTGTGGGAGGAGAGGACAGAGAAGGTGGTGAACCTGATGAAGCCCATTAAAACTGTAAGGGTGCCACCATATAAGTCTGGAGATATCGTAAAAGAGATTAAGAAAAAACTAAATTCATTTTTAGAAATTCGATGATCTTGAGATGAAGTGATTTGAAGAGTAGACCATTCCGACTCAAAGCACTGCTTCTTTTTTAACGTATCTGCCAAGAACTCTCAGACGGTTCCAAAAGAGAGGGTAATTATAATTGCGACTAAGAGATTGCTTACCTCAGCTGGGAAGACGGAATAGAAGAGAGAGTCCGCTCTAGTCGCTGCTGCAAATCCTGTAGAACCTCCTCCAAAGATTACGAGCTTGAACTTCGATACCATGATTGGCTGTTCGATTTTTCCGATTAAATATTTTGGCTCATCTAGTGATTTTGTAAATCGAGTCTACATCAGTATTTGCATTTTTCTTAGAGTGCCTTTATCCAATTTAATCCTTGAAGAGATTTTCAAACTTCAAAGGATAGCCACTTTCTTCGGATATTCCACACTTTCTGATCTCCTTCATAGATAAAAAATGATAAATTTTAACCCCCAAACCAAACACAAACACTTTTTCCTTCTAGAACCAGAATAACATCTTACATAATATTAATGGTTTCCAAAAAGGATGGGGGATGTTTTCTTTTGATATTAATTTAATTATTAGGACTATTCATGCCACTTTCGCCAAGCTTTGATAAAATCAAAGCCATTGAAATAGGGAACAAGCTTCCAGTTCTCAGTGGGCCACCAGAAGGCTACAATGTTCATTAGCTGTTCCTCGTTCTCAGCCTCGATGATTCTGAAACCTTTACCTCTCCCCG
>JACGUG010000087.1 GCA_024256285.1 archaeon | reverse complement strand
ATCCGCCCAACGGCTCTCCCACTCAAACTTGTACATCAAATATCATCACCACAGTGGGATTCTTTGGTTTTAGTCTGTCATATTTGTGACAGACAACTTTAAATCTTAACAAGGGTAACCTTAACTTAATCGAGTTGACATTTGATGTCTCTAATCTTATACAGAGCAAGAATGCTGAAAGATGCTTGAAAAGAATGCTGCGTGTAATAATCAAGTTAAGGAAGTTCTCTTATCCCTTGATGTCAAAGGAAGAGTAACCTGATAACCTTTGCAGGCTTAAGGTTCAGGACAATGGTCTGCCTTAAACTCGGCAACATAAGAACGTCACGTCCCAATCGCACTTAGACCTGTGACTTACCTACGATATCCTTAATAAACGATCGTTAATCTCTCTTGTCTTTAGGGGGCAAGCATCATGGGATTGGAGATTGGCATGAGTTTTAATTGTAATGTCAAAGCAGGAGAGAATGTCTTGATAATTACTGATCCTCCCAAACTGGAAGTTGGAAAAACGTTTGGACGAATAGCTCATGAACTCGGAGCTTGTGTTACAATAATCCTCTTAAGAGATATTACTGAGAGATCAATCAAACCCATTAAAGAAATCGATAATATCACTCTTGCAGCCATAAGAGCCAGCGACATGGTTTTGTTACTCATCACAGAGATGCCAGAAGAATTAGAATTCAGAGAGCAAATAATAGAAGAAGCAAAGAGGAACTCTAAGTTAGGATGCATTTTAAAAGAAGATTTTGCTTTTGTGAAGTTCAGAACTGATTGTAAAGATATTGTAGAAAGGACGAAAGTTCTCACTGAAATCTTGACAAAAGCAAAGAAAGTTATTATCAAAACTGAATATGATAAGTCCCATTCATTAGAGATGAATTTGGGCGGGTGGAGCAGGACTGCAGGATCCGACGCTAGTCTTCGTGGAAAAAGAACATTCAACGATCAACAAGCTGGTGAAGCCTTTATAATACCGACAGAAGGCACTTCTAATGGCGAAATCTGTATCGATCTGACTATGAGCCAGATAGGAGCATTATCCGAGCCTATAATCCTCAAAGTTCGTAAAGGAAAGGTTATAGAAATTCGTGGAGGGCGTGAAGCAGAAGAATTGAAAAAGTTACTTAAAAAAGGAGAAGCTTTATCAGATCAGAGAGGAATTCCTCCAGCAAATAATTATTTGATCGCAGAGTTAGGTATTGGCACTAATTCAAAAGCCAAGATTTTAGGTATGGCCGCTGAAGACGAAAAAATTTTAGGAACAGTGCATATTGCATTAGGGAACAATACATTTTTGGGTGGTAGCATAAATACACCATATCACATCGATGGAGTGACTAAGAGACCTACCTTGATAATCGACGGTGAGACCATAATAGAGAATGGTAAGATGAAGCCTATCGAGGTTTTGAGGAATTTATTCCAACACAATTACATGGATTTCTTTAAAGAAGCCCAGGACTTGTCATCTTTTTCTCATATACGGAAAATATCAGAGATCGGGAAAGTCAAGAGAAACGATCAAAAAGAACTATTATACAGACTTTGGGAGGACGTTCATGAAGGTCGTAAGCATGAGACCAGAGTAGGAGATAGTGCAACGGCTGAGCTTGCCTCTAAGATTTGGAAGCGAATTCCAGAAGGGTATTCAATCTCTATAAGGGAATTAGCAAAAGAATTAGAAGCCGAAGATAAGGTAAAAATGGTTCTTTGTGTCATGAAAACCTATGAATTGATAGATATCAAAAGAACTAAATGACGAATACCTCATTAAAAGGATAACTTGGATTTGTGCTCCAATAAACATCCTCTGATAAGGTTATAGTTCTAAAATTCTTCTTATTTATCGAGTTTTTCATCGCTTTTCTATCACTATGAATTCTTGGATCTCTCGGAATATATATCGCTTTAAATCCCCCTATCTTCGCTATGTCTTGAAGTGCTTGTATTATAACATCCAAAATTTCATCTGAACTCCTATCTTCCAAGTAGACTGATGAAGGGTTTATTCCAGGAACCGTGATTACTTTCTTTCTATCGACATCAATTATGAATATATGCACGAAACCCACGACATTTTTGCTTTTATCAAGTATGGATAGCAGTATAAATCTGCGATCAGAAAATAATTTGTAATCTGTCGATACACATACGCCACAGTTTGCTCCCCACACTATATAAGGCATGCCTTTAACTAGACGCAACGTAATTTCATCAGCCTTCACTCTTTTACTGTATGAGTTTATTTCTTCTTTTAGTCTGGATATTTCCTCCTGCCAGATTATGCCTACTGTGCCTTCTCGTGGTATGCTGTGCTTATACTCTCTCTTTATATTCTCTTTTATTTTTTTGATTGCATCTTTTACGAGTGCCTTTCTTTTTATCGACACATCCTCCCGCTCATCTACTATTTCTTGGATAAGGTTCAGGCTTTCTTCATCGTAAATACTCAATATATTTTTTATTCCTTGTTTAATTGTCTTCTCGTTCTTAAGTTGCCTTATTATTTTAGTATGAACATGTCTCTCTGTAACGCTTTTTCTCTCAATAGCCTTTTTCAATTCGAATTTAATTTCATTTTTTAGAAGATTCTTTGCGAACTTAGTTATGAGTTCAAGAAGCTTTTTCCATTTGTTATAGGGGTTACTGGTTAAATCTAATTGAGATAGATTTTCTTGAAACTTATTATTCATACGTAAGTAAGACTCTATGACTTTTTTCAATTCTTCATTTGATACTTCTCCTTTCAGATATTTCTCTATCTCATCTTCTACCTTTTCTGCAGCGCCCCCTTCTTTAATAGATAAGTTGCGAGTTAGCCGCTTTTTCAACTCTTCTAAGTACTTTTCATGGTCTATAGAAAGGTCTTTTTCTCTCTCTATCTTAGATATGGTATAACTTCGCTCAAAATTATACAATTTATTCGGGACTTCTTCTCTATGATCTTTCTCGAGGTCTTTTATTTGGTTCTTTAGCATTTCTCTTAATTTATACAAACTTGAGGAAAATCTGTCAAGAGGCGGTATTGCGTTAAAGTATATGCCAAGCATGAAGTCAAGTTTCTCATCTTCACATGAAAATCTGGCTATTTCTGAACCTAAAAGTTCCTCAAATTCTTTCTCGCCAAACTCATCCTTCGTTATCTTAGCCTTAGATTGAGCCAAAAAACTTAGAAAATCATTTTTGTTCACTAAATCTTTATACGCTTTATAGAGTTCTGGTATGAAAGCATTAGTTTTAGATACGAATAACTCTATTTCTTCCCGATCTGAGAGATCATATCTTACATAACCTTTCGTCAGAGCGTCCAAATGGCCTTCTATAATGATTTCTGCTGAATGGCCTTTCTCTCTCGCCATATCTGAATAAAACATAAGAAGATCGTTACTCTGTTTGGTTGTTAGATGCTTTAAGGTGCGCCTTTTCATTTCAAAAGTTGTAAGCACACTCGCTATTCCATGCCCTCTCAGATTATTCATAAGGCAAATAAAAGCATCCAAATTGTCTTTATTTATTATACCTCCTTTGATAAGTAATTTCAAGTGGTGAGTGCTATATCCTCTTGATCCTGCTTTTTCTATAATCTTTGCAAAAAAATCTAAACATAACTCTCTACATGCTCCTAATTTAAATAACTCGAGTAGAGTGTCATAAGCATCACATAACGGGTCTGCTCTTTCTGCTATCATTATGAGAAAATCTAATCCAACCTCTTTGTGTAACCCTGCCTCGAATAATTCTATTAAACTATTATA